>JAUNCB010000152.1:1428-4267 GCA_030526765.1 Bacillota bacterium | reverse complement strand
GGTTATTATGAACTATGGGCACAGGATGCCCTTGCGGATGCAAGGCTCGCTCAGGAGGAAATGGGAGAATATTTCATGCCCTTCAACAGCAATTCAAATTATTATATCCAGCGGGCGGATGACCGCATCCTTAGCATTCGGGAGGATTTTGATGAATATTACGGCGGTGTCCACGGGATGTACGGCACCATCGGCTATGTTTTCGATACCAAAACAGGGAAGCAGCTGACGCTGGGGGATGTACTCCTTGAAACGGACTCCATCTCGGCTCTTCTGGCGGAAAAACTGGAAGCAAAATATGCCGAGGAGTTGGAGGGCTTCCATGACAGTATTCTGGAAACCATGAAGGGCTATGCTTTGGAGGACTATAAATGGACCCTGGATTATGAGGGGATCACCTTCTATTTTGACCCCTACGAGCTGGCATCCTATGCGGCAGGTCTGCTGACGATAACCCTTCCCTATGGGGAATATCCCGAACTGTTTCCTGCGGAGCTGACGGAGCAGCCGAAAAACGGCTATATCAAAGGCGTTCCGCTGTGGAATACTATGGAACTCGATCTGAACCCTGCCGATGAAAAGACGGATACGGTTTCTGTGATCGCTGCTTCCATCGGGGAATACGGGGAGAAGCAGATCGAGATCACAAGAAACGAAGCGCATTATGTGGATGAGGAATCCTTCGGCTATCGTTTTGCATCCTTCCTGATGTATCAGGAGGGCGGATATTATCTTGTGGTGAAGGGCGTGGCGGAAAATGAGTACCCGACCCTGTATGTATACGATCTGAACGGAGAAACCATCCGTCGGATTGGCTGCTACGAGGGAACGGGCTTCCCTTATCCCGATATGGAAACCGAGGATGAGCAGTATGGTCTGCACGAAGTGATCCATGATCCTGCGCAGCTGACGCTGAGCACAGTTGTGTATGCACTGGGCACGATGGATGGACGGCGGGAGTATCATTTTGAAAAAGGCATTCTGGCTGCGGAGGAATCTTACTATACCCTGCCGGATTATGTGCCGCCTCTGATCTCTAAAGTGGAACTGGAGGTTCCCCTGCAGGGTGAGGAAGGAACAGCGGTGCTTCCTGCGGGCACGGCGTATTATTTCAAGGCAACAGATAATGAAACCTATGTGGATATGGATCTGGAGGATGGCAGAACCGTTCGTCTGGAACTGGGAGAGGGCGAATGGTGTTACACCATCAACGGTATGTCTGAATATGATGTTTTTGAAGAACTCTTTTATGCAGGCTGATGCTGTTTTTTGAAACAGAGGTGATACTATGCGTTTGGCAAATTTTATAACGATCATAATGGCGATGCTGTTTTCCGGCGGCTGCAGCACGGCGCATCCCGCCGAAGGGGAGCAGCCTGTATTTGAACGGAAGGAGATCACCTCCTTTTCCTATTATCATACAGGCTCCTCCACCGATGAGATCTATCACTATACCTTTACCAGAGAGGACGGCGGCATCCATCTGTATGCAGAGCTCAACTGCGGCTGGCGGGTGCTGGATGTGATGGTGGAGGATGCGGTGATGGAGGAACTGGAAGAGATCGCCTATACCCATCAGATTGAGGGATGGAACGGTTTTCAGGAAACGGACAGTATGGCACAGGATGGATATTCCTTTACGCTGGATGTTCTGTATGCCGATGGAACAGAGGTTTCCGCCCATGGAAGCAATGCTTTTCCACAGAGCTACATGGATGCGGAAAGAGAATGGGTGCCGCTTTTCTACAGTCTGAATGAGAAATATGAAGAGCAGATCATGGATGTAGATACTTCTGCATGGTAAGGGAAGCAGGAAGAAAAAGGGGGAATGTGTATATGAAAGGGAAACTTTTGGCTGTTGGTATGGCATTGAGTATGCTTTTCATGGCTGGCTGCGGCGGCGGAGCACAGGCTGAGACGGATGAAAATACAGCGCCTGCGGCACAGGAAACAGATGCAGAAGCAGAGACATCCTCCGCAGCAGAGCAGGAAACGGAGGATACCAAGGAGAAGGTACCTGCATGGGTAACGGCGGATTATGCGGAAAATGTGATTTCGGCATATCCCTCCTATGATGTGTTTATTGCCGATGAAAGCGAGGATCATACAGAGATCGCCTTTATCGCTGAGGGCAATGTGCAGGATTTCAGATTCCTTGGGCTGAATGTGGAGGACGTTCTGGAGGACGGTACCCTTTTATTTACAACAGAGGCGCTTTATCATGCGGAGGTGTTTTCGCCCGAAAAGCCACTGGTGGTAAAAATGACCTTCTGGGGAACAATGCCCACCTATGGGATCTCCTATGTGAATGAAAAAGGGGAAACAAAGAACTTTACCGTTGAAATGAGTGGTATGGACGGCTCCGTTTATCTGGGCGAATTCTAAAGGAAAAAGGCTCTTTTCTGAAGCCTGCCGTCTGAAAGAAGGAATAAAAAGCAGAGGATGACCTCGGAGCATATCGCTTTCGAGGTCATTTTTTTGCAGAATTTTTTTCCTAAAGAAAAATTTAATGGGAATCGTGCTGTTTATTTAGTATAATAAACAGATAAAGGTACTTGGATATAGAATCGCTGCGGAGCAGAGTGAGGCAGTGTTACAGATAAGAGAGGTGAAAAAATTGAAGGGACAGAAACCGGAGGACGGATTATTGGTCCAACAGCAGACTAAAAGGGAATACTCCGATATTCATATTCAGAATATGGAAGAGGAAAGGGTGGAAATGCTGGTTTCTGAGCTGGAGATACTGAATTTCAGGGAGCAAGATCAGCAGGATACAGGTATTATCCCTGAGGAAGAGGATATGTTTGTGGATAAAAAGAAGCAGAAATCCAGCACTTCC
>JAUNCB010000152.1:0-1418 GCA_030526765.1 Bacillota bacterium | reverse complement strand
CTATACCTTTAAGGGCTTAAAGGAAGGTGCCTTTCGTAGGCAGAAATCCGAGCAGAATAATATTCATGAGCAGGTGAAGCTGCAAAGAGCGGTATACCGTGATGCGGAAGACGAAGAGGGGAAATACAGCCCTGACTATCAGGAATGTATGGATTTCATCAAGGATTATGCCGATGCGGATATGGATCGTTTATCCGCCATAGATCTGGGGGAAAAGCTGGCAAAGGCCCGTAAAAAAATCGATGCAGCCATCGAGAAGCTGGAGCAGGAAAAAGAAAAGGAAACAAATGCTGCGAAAATAGAGGTTCTGGAGAAGGAACTGAACACGCTGAAAGAATATAAGGAAAGATTCAACAGGTCTGCCGACGGGAATCTGGAAATTCCGGAAAACATCACGGAGGAGCAGAAGATCAGGCAGACTGATAAGATGAAGCTGGATGCGGTGTTTATGGGGATCCCTCCCTTCTGGAAGAATCTGAAGGATCAGCCCCTGTTTTCCCATGAGCCAAGCATTGGCGATATCAAGCAGGGAAAGATTGGGGATTGCTATTTGCAGGCGGCGCTGGCGTCTATGGTTTATGCAGACCCCCAGTCTGTGAAGGAACTCCTGAAGGATAACGGCGATGGTACGGTAACCGTTCGTTTCTACCAAGGAGGTGCGTATGGAGCGAATATGACGCCCGTTTATGTGACGGTCACCAAGGAGATTCCTGTGTTTTTTGGCTTTGCGGCTTATTCCCGTGGTGCCCTTTGGGTGCATATGATCCAGAAGGCGTATGCCGCTTCCGGCCTTCATCGTACAGACAATGATTTCAAATTTGATCTGGAACGGGAAGCGAAAGAGACCAATGCCTCTGAAATAAAAAAAATAAGAAAGAAATATACGGAGCAGCAAGGAGCAGCAGCCAATCAAGAAGTGAACCAGTTTGTAGAGAAAAAGACGGATGAATTATTTTCCGTATACCAATATTCCTATCGCAGGATCGAAGGCGGTAAAAGTTCGTATTTTATCAAAAAGCTGACAGGGAAAGAAGAAAAGATGACGGAAAGGACAATTGTCACTGCAAAAAATGTGGAAGAATTCTTTAATGACTACCGAGTCAACACTTGGCTGACGAATCAAAAGAATCAGGATAAAGATAACCCGGCATATGATTGTATCGTCGATATAAAACTGCAGCTGCAAAAGTTGCTGAAGGAAAAATATCTGATGAAACACAAAGACGTGGAATATGGCACGAAAGCCATCACCATAGAAGATGTAGAGCGGGAAGTGTACCGTATGGCAGAATGGCTTTCGGATGAAACTAAAATAAAGATAAATGAGAACTATGAAAATTATAGGATGAAAAAAGGAAGCGGTGCAGGATCGGATAATGGGAAGATGGATTATTATACCTATCTGAAAAAGATTGAGG
>JAUNCB010000151.1 GCA_030526765.1 Bacillota bacterium | reverse complement strand
ATATACGAATCCATTTTCTCCGCACCTCCTTCTTTCCTATAGCATAAGGGCAAAGAAAGGATTTGACCACCTGCGCTGCGTAGAGTTTCTCATTCCTCCAGAATGGCAACCGCACGAACAGGCGCACCATCCGCATCGTGATATCGCAGCGGCAGGGCTGCCAGCGTAAATAATTCCGCTCCCACCTGTCCCAGATTGGTCAGATTTTCCACAATGATCCGTCTGCTGTCCTGCAGCAGATATCTGTGGCGAGTCAGATTTCCGTCTGCAATAGGGTCGATGCCGATCACATCAAAGCCCACTCCCTTCTTTCCGCTCTCCCGCACATAGCGGCAAACCTCCATGGAAACCACGGGATATGCCCCGAAATATTCCGTCTTACCCCAGTATCTGTCCCAGCCGGTATGAAACAGCAAAAAATCTGCCTTGTCCGCCAGCGGGCGCACCTTTTCGATATATTCCATGCCAATGCTGCCGCCCTCTCCTGCATCCGTGCAGTCGATCACAAGGGCTTTGCCCACAAAGCAGTCCGCATCCATCTCATCCAGAGAGATGCCCTCCGAAAAAATATGATAGGGTGCATCCATATGGGTTCCCGTATGGGAATAAAAGGAAAGAAGCGTTTCCCGAAATCCGTCCTTTTCCCATGTATTGGCTGTGGTCAGCTTCGGCTGCTCTGTTCCGGGGTACACAGGCATATCCGCTGTAATCTTCTGTGTCAGATCAATGATTTTCATATATTCCGCCCTTCCTTCTGTTTGTCTGTCTGCTCCTGCCTTTTAGAACATTGTACCACGCCAAACCGCCCCCAGAAAGGGCGAAATCCTCCCCTCGATTGTATTTTTGTGCGTACAAGAAATACACTTGTCCGTCAAATTTACCAGTCTGCCTTTCCCTTTCCCGTCAGAATTTTGCTCCATCCCACAAAGTTTTCCTGTGGGACGAAAAAAAGCCCGTTTCCTGTTGACGAAAAACAGGAAAGTGTTATAATCTTTCTATCGGCATTGTCCTTGATAGACGGGCAGTTGTCTTTATTGCAATACATTACAAAAGGAGGCTTATCTAATGGAAAAAAGAGTATTCAATTTCTCAGCAGGTCCTTCCATGCTGCCGCTGGAGGTTCTGGAACAGGCACAGCGCGAACTGGTTTGTTACCCCTCAGCAGGCATGTCAGTCATGGAGATGAGCCACCGATCAAAGGTCTTTGAAGGGATTCTGGAAAAGGCAAAGGCTGACCTGAAAGAACTGATGCATATCCCCGATAACTATAAGATCCTGTTTCTGCAGGGCGGCGGCTCCACACAGTTTGCCATGATCCCTCTGAACCTGATGAATAAAAACAACAAGGCGGATTATGTGATCACAGGGCAGTGGGCAAAGAAGGCTGCGGAAGAAGCAAAGCGCTACGGCAAGGTAAACATTGTTGCCTCCTCAGCGGACTCCACCTTCGACCATATCCCTCAGCTGGATAAAACAAAATTTGACCCCGAAGCGGATTATTTCTATATTACACTGAATAACACCATCTACGGCACACGCTGGACAGAGCTGCCCGATACGGGCAATGTTCCTCTGGTGGGCGATATGTCCTCCTCCATCCTTTCCGAGGAGATCGATGTCAGCAGATTTGGCCTGCTCTTTGCAGGCGCACAGAAAAATCTGGGGCCCGCAGGCGTAACCGTAGTCATCATCCGGGAGGATCTTCTCGGCAATGCCATGGATATCACACCGACTATGCTGAAATACGATATCCATGCGGAAAACAACTCCCTGTACAACACCCCTCCGACCTATGGCATCTATTTTATGGGTCTGGTATTCGACTGGGTGAAAAGACAGGGCGGCATCAAAGCCATCCAGAAGATCAACGAACACAAGGCAGGGATCCTGTACGATTATCTGGATCAGTCCGAGCTGTTCCGCGGTACTGTTGTGAAAAAAGACCGTTCCCTGATGAATGCGCCCTTCGTTCTTCCCACCGATGAACTGAATGATAAATTCATCAAGGAAGCGAAGGCGCAGGGCTTTGAAAACCTGAAAGGACATCGCACCGTTGGCGGCATGCGCGCCAGCATGTATAATGCAATGCCCGTGGAAGGTGTGGAAAAGCTGGTGGCATTCATGAAGCAGTTTGAAATGGAAAACAAATAACCGAAAGGGTCGTGGAGAGCGACCCTTTTTGTGCTGTATATCAGACAGGAAAAACATGAAAGGAAAAGGAGAAACACTATGTACACCATCAAAACACTGAACAATATCGCTCCCGTTGGTCTGGCAAAGCTGCCGGAGGACGGCTTTACCATCGATAACACTGCAGAAGATCCCCACGGCATCATCCTGCGCAGCTACGATATGCACAGCATGGAGCTGAACAAAGGCCTTCTGGCAGTTGCCCGTGCCGGTGCAGGCACCAACAATATCCCCATTGATAAATGTACAGAAATGGGCGTTCCCGTATTCAATACCCCCGGCGCCAATGCCAATGCGGTAAAGGAACTGGTTCTTCTGGGTCTCTTCGCTTCCTCCAGACGCATCATTGCCGGTGCAAACTGGGTGCAGGCAATCAACGGCAACGTGTCCGATATTGAAAAAGCCGTGGAAGCTGGCAAAAAAGAATTTCAGGGCCCTGAGATCGCAGGCAAAACCCTGGGCGTGATCGGTCTGGGTGCCATCGGTGTTCTGGTTGCCAATGCGGCACTGGATCTGGGGATGGATGTTGTGGGCTACGACCCCTTCCTCTCTCTGGAAAATGCATGGCATCTGTCTCCCTCCGTGGAAAGAGAAGAATCCATTGAGGATGTTGTGGCAAGGGCAGACTATATCACCCTGCACATCCCTCTGACAGATAAAACAAGACACACCTTCAATGAAAAGCTTTTCTCTGTGACAAAGCCCGGCGCAAGACTGCTGAACTTTGCCAGAGGCGGTCTGGTGGACAACGAAGCCCTGAAAAAAGCCATTGCAGACGGCATCATTGCCCGCTACATGACGGATTTCCCCTCCGCAGACCTGCTGGGAGATCCCTGGAACATCATCACAACCCCCCACATCGGCGCATCCACACCGGAATCCGAGGAAAACTGTGCCATTATGGCAGCGCAGGAAATGCGGGAATATCTGACCTACGGCAATATCAAAAACTCCGTAAACTTCCCCAGATGTGAGGTACCCTATAACGGCAAGCCCCGTATTGCCATCTCTCACAAAAATATCGTGAATATGATCGGTCAGCTGGGCGCTGTCTTTACAAAATATCATGTAAACATTGATAAACTGGTAAACAACTCCAAGGGCGAGCTTGCCTACAACATCGTTGTATGCGACAGCCTGCCGGAAAATGTACAGGATATGGTCAACGACCTGTATGCCATCAATACCGTTCTGAAAGTAAGAATTTTTGAATAACAAAACGAACCCCAACCAAAGAGGAGGAAAACAATATGGCAACCATCAGACCCTTTATGGCGATCCGCCCCGCATCCAACTATGCAAAGGACGTGGCGGCACTGCCCTATGACGTAATGAACAGCGAAGAAGCCAGAGAAATGGTTCAGAATCAGCCCTGGTCCTTTCTGCATGTGGATAAGGCAGAGGTAGACCTGCCCGTGGGAACAGATATTTACAGCGATGCAGTCTATCAGAAGGCAAAGGAAAATCTGGAAAACATGATCGGTCACGGTGTGATCGGACAGGATCTGCTGCCCAATCTGTATATCTACCGTCTGACCATGAACGGCAAAAGCCAGACAGGTCTGGTTTGCTGCACTTCCGTAGACGAATACATTGACGGCACCATCAAAAAGCATGAACTGACCCGTGCAGACAAGGAAGCAGACCGTATCCGCCATGTGGATACACTGAATGCCAATACAGGCCCCATCTTCCTTGCATATAAGGAAAATCCCGATGCAAAGGCCATCATCGACGGCTGGACCGCAGCGGTGAAACCCGAATATAACTTCGTTTCCGAGGACGGTATCGGACATACCGTATGGGTGATCGACAGCGATACAGAAATCGGTATGCTGGTGGAATCCTTTAAAAATGTGGAAAATCTCTATATCGCAGACGGTCATCACAGAAACGCATCTGCAGTGAAGGTTGCCCTGAAGCGCAGAGAGGCAAATCCCGATTATACCGGCGAAGAAGAATTCAACTACTATCTTTCCGTGCTGTTTGCGGCAGATGATCTGTATATCATGGATTACAACCGTGTGGTGAAAGACCTGAACGGCTATGATGCTGTGGGCTTCCTGGAAGAGATCAGC
>JAUNCB010000150.1 GCA_030526765.1 Bacillota bacterium | reverse complement strand
TCGCCTCCCCCATCACCCCTGCCGATCCCCGTATTCTGGAAATGCTCCGCTATATGGATGCCCATTTATCCGAGGAAATCACCATTGATACCCTGTCAGAGGTATTTTTTATCAGCAAATATCACATGATGCGATTATTTCGGCAGGAAACAGGACGCTCCGTCCATGATTATCTGCAGGAGCGCCGCCTGCTCCATGCCCGCGATCTGATCCGTCAGGGCATTTCCGCCACAGACAGCTGCTATCAATCGGGCTTTCGCAGCTATTCCGCCTTTACAAGGGCTTTCGCAAAGCATTTCGGCACGACGCCCACAGGCAGAAAAGGGGCTCCTGCCGATGAAACCTTCGAATAGGGACTTCTTTTTGAAGTCCTTTTTTCATCCAGCCTTGCACACTCATCCTTTCCGTATTATACTGGAATAAATATCCCCCATGGGGGGATATGAAAAACCTATGATCGGAGGCTATCTTTATGGAGCATACACACACCCACGAACATACAAAAGCAGTGATCAACCGACTTTCCAGAGCCATCGGACATCTGGAATCCATCAAAAAGATGGTGGAAGAAGGGCGGGACTGCAGCGAAGTGCTGATTCAGCTGGCTGCGGTAAAGTCTGCTGTCAATAATACAGGAAAACTCATTCTGAAAGACCATATTGAACATTGTATCGTTCATGCAATCGAAACGGATGATAAAGAGGCCATCGAGCAACTTTCTGCTGCCATCGACCGCTTCATAAAATAAGGGAGGTGAAAGCATGCACACAGTAACCCCCATCTTTTTCGCCATTGGCGCAGCAGCCTTATATGCCATCTCCGCTCCTGTTTCAAAACTTTTATTACAGGAGATCCCTGCAACTATGATGGCTGCCTTCCTCTATCTCGGGGCAGGTCTTGGCGTTGCTGTCCTGCGTATTTTTCAAAAACACAGCAAATCTCAGGAACGGAGTCTCACAAAAAAAGAACTTCCCTATACCATCGGTATGGTACTGCTGGATATTGCTGCCCCTATCTTTCTGATGGCAGGTCTTACCATGACATCCGCCGCCAATGCCTCCCTACTGAATAATTTCGAAATCGTAGCCACCTCTCTGATCGCCCTTTTCCTTTTTCGGGAAGCAGTTTCCAGACGTCTTTGGAAAGCGATCTTTCTGGTAACACTTTCCTGTATTCTTCTGTCCTTGGAGGATATGCACAGTTTTGATTTTTCCACGGGCTCCGTATTCGTATTATGCGCCTGCATCTGCTGGGGCTTTGAAAACAACTGTACCCGTATGCTTTCCTCAAAGAACCCTCTGGAAATCGTTATCATCAAAGGCTTCGGCTCCGGACTCGGTGCCCTTTTCATCGCCTTTCTTCTGGGGGAACGATTTTTTCATATCCCCTTGATTCTGATCGCCCTTCTCCTTGGCTTCGTTTCCTATGGCTTAAGCATCATGCTTTATATCTATGCCCAGCGCCATCTGGGGGCTGCCAGAACCAGCACTTATTATGCCGTTGCGCCTTTCATTGGCGTTTTGCTCTCCTCTCTGATTTTCAGAGAGACCCCTTCTCTTCTTTTTGGGATCGCCTGTGCTGTTATGGCGGCAGGCACTTATTTTGCATCCACAGAATAACCACTGTTAGCACTCAATCTTGTTGAGTGCTAAATTTTTCTTGACTTTTCCTTTTGCAGTGATACAATACTATTTGTGAGAGAAAAACAGCGGCGATATCGTCGCTTTTCATTTTAAAAAAATCAGGAGGTTTTTATCATTCAGGAAAAAGGCAATCTTTCCATCAATAGTGAAAATTTCTTACCCATCATCAAAAAATGGCTCTATACCGACAAGGATATCTTCATTCGTGAACTGGTATCCAATGCCTGCGATGCTGTTACAAAGCTGCAGAAGCTGAATATGATGGGGGAAGCAAATATCCCCGCAGACGAAGCATACGAAATTCATGTTATCCTTAATCAGGATAACAAAACACTGCAGATCCTGGATAACGGGATCGGTATGACTGCCGATGAGATCAAAAAATATATCAATCAGATCGCATTCTCCGGCGCAACCGATTTTCTGCAGAAATTTCAGGATAAGGCAGAGGGCGAAGGCGAAATCATCGGTCATTTCGGTCTGGGCTTCTACTCCGCTTTTATGGTAGCAGATAAGGTGGAAATCGATACCCTCTCCTATCAGGAGGGTGCCGCTGCAGCAAAATGGCTCTGCGAAGGCGGCATTGATTATGAAATGGCTGCAGGGGAAAGAACGGAAAGAGGCACCACCATCACCCTGTACATTGGGGAGGACGGCGAGGAATTCCTCAATGAAGCAACCCTCTATGATGCCATGAAAAAATACTGCTCCTTCATGCCTGTTCCTATCTTCGTGGATGTGCAGAAGGAAGAAACCGAAGAAGAAAAGGCTGCTGCAAAAAAAGCGGCAAACACAAAGCATGTTTCCGCAGAGGAAGCCATGGAGCTGCTGCAGAAGGAAAATGAATCCGAGGATACTGATACAGAGGAAGAAGAGGCTGCACCCGTTCCCATGAACGATACCAACCCCCTCTGGCAGAAAAAGCCCTCCGAATGCACTGATGAGGACTACAAGGCGTTTTACCATAAGGTATTCAACGACATCAACGATCCTTTATTCTGGATCCATCTGAACATGGATTATCCCTTCCGTCTGAAGGGTATCCTTTACTTCCCCAAGCTGACAGATCAGTTTGACATGCGGGATGGTGAAGTAAAGCTCTACTGCAATCAGGTTTACATTGCAGATAATGTAAAAGAGGTCGTTCCCGAATTCCTGCTGCTTCTGAAGGGGATTCTGGACTGCCCCGATATGCCTCTGAATGTTTCCAGAAGTGCATTGCAGAATGACGGCTATGTGGAAAAAATGAATGCCTACATCACGAAGAAAGTGGCAGATAAGCTGAACCAGCTCTTCAAAAATGACAGACCCGCCTTTGAAGGCTTCTGGGATGACATCAATATCTTCATCAAATACGGCTGCATGCGGGAAGAAAAGCTGTATGATAAAGTAAAAGATGCCCTGCTGCTGAAAACAACCGACGATGTTTACGAAACCGTTTCCGAATATCTGGAAAAGAATAAGGAAAAACATGAAAATGTGATCTATTTTGCCAACGATGTAAACCAGCAGGCACAGTATATCCGTCTGTTCAAGGAACAGGGTCTGGAGGCCGCTATTCTGGACACTCCCGTGGATAAGCCCTTCGTTTCCTTCCTGGAATACAAAAATCAGGATATCAAGCTGAAGGTACAGCGTGTGGACGCAGACATTGACTCCCTGCAGGAAAAACCCGAAGGGGAAGATTCCGAAGCAAAAAAACAGGCAGCGGAATTTGAAGCAAATCAGATGCAGGAGCTGTTCCGCGCTGCCGTTTCCAACGAAAAGCTGAATGTCAAGCTGGAATCCCTGAGAGCAGAAAAGGTTTCCGCAATGATGCTCCTTTCCGAAGAATCCAGAAGAATGATGGAAATGATGGAGGCTTATGCAAACAATGAAGAATTCAAGGCCATGTTTGCAACCATGAAGCCGGAAGAAACGCTGGTACTGAATAAAAACAACAAACTGGTAAAGGCTCTCCTTTCCATGAAGGATAAAGAAGAAAAGAAGGCCGATGCCGAATTGCTGAGCCATCAGATCTACGATCTGGCGCTGATGGGTCACAGACCCCTCAATTCCGATGAAATGACAGCCTTCATCGACAGAAGCAATCTGATTCTGGAAAAACTGGCTGAATTGGAAAACTGATTTTGAAAGCTTCCTGCCAAAACATCAAAAGACCTGCCGACTGGTAAACAACAGCCGACAGGTCTTTTTTTGTGCATTATTTTTTCTTTTTGTTATAAACTCTTTTTCTTTCCTTATCCAGAAGGGCTTTTTCCGCTTCCCGTTCTGCCTTCTTTTCCATCATGACATCAATATCTTCCGGCAGCTCCAGCGTGATTTTACCCAGCTTGCCGCCCCGATATTCGTCCATAATGATCTTCCCTGTACGCTCCAGATCGGGCTCATCGCCTTTTTTCTTGAAACCACGGGCAATGGCGATCTTCTCCAGAATCACATGGGGCTCTTCGATGGAATCAAATTCCACCTGATAACGGCTGCGGATACAGTCGGGATCTCTTGCCACCATGTGATTGATGAATGCCAGTGCCATATTTTCCGGATCCAGAATGTCATCATTGATGGCACCGGTGAACGCCAGCTTCAGTCCCACCTGCTGATCCTCAAATTTTGGCCACAGGATACCGGGTGTATCCAGAAGCTCGAAATCC
>JAUNCB010000149.1 GCA_030526765.1 Bacillota bacterium | reverse complement strand
AAGTAGAAAAACGTGCGGTACTGGAAGCAGCCATTGCCGCAGGCTCCAAGGAAAAAGATACCTATCTGATCGAAGAGCCCATGGCTGCAGCGATCGGTTCCGGTCTTCCCGTGGCAGAGCCTACCGGCAGCATGGTCGTGGATATCGGCGGCGGAACGGTAGAAGTGGCAGTTATCTCTCTGGGCGGTATCGTAACCAGCCGTTCCCTGCGTATCGCCGGGGATGCACTGGATAATGCGATCATCTCCTACATTCGTAAGGAATTCAGCCTTGCCATCGGTGACCGTACTGCGGAAGAGATCAAAATTACCATCGGCTCCGCCTTCCCTCTGGAAAGAGAGGAAAAAATGGAGATCCGCGGCCGTGACCTGATCAGCGGGCTGCCCAAAACCATTGAAATCAACTCCATCCATATACGGGATGCCCTCTCCGAGCCCGTTGGCTCCATCATCGAAAGCATCAAGCAGACACTGGAGGCAACCCCTCCCGAGCTGGCTGCGGATATTATGGAATTCGGTATCACCCTGACCGGCGGCGGTGCCCATCTGCGTGGTCTGAATCAGCTTATCACCGCAGAAACAGGTATGCCCGTTAATATTGCTAACGAACCTCTGAATTGTGTTGCACTGGGTACAGGTATGGTACTGGATCAGATCGACCGTCTGAAAACAGTGCTCATCTCCCCCAGAAAAGCACTGTTCTGATAGGAAACCCCTGAAAGGAGCATTTCGTTTTGCAGCAGTTTTTTGAAAAATATAAAAAACATATTCTGCGCGTGTGCGCTTTGCTTCTGGTTCTGATCACCGTCTTTGCCAGCGGGAACAAGCTGAATGCCTCTCTGCTGGAAAGTGCTGTCGGCGTGGTTGTTACCCCCTTTCAGGATCTGACCACAGGAATCAGCAGCTGGGTGGAGGAATCCCTCAGCGCCTCTCGCCGGAAAACAGAACTGAAGGAGGAAAACGCTGCCCTGAAGGAGCAGGTTGCCTCCCTGTTGGAAGAAAATCGGCGTCTTGCTATGTATGAGGAGGAAAACGAAACACTTTCCGCCCTGTTAAAAATCGCCCAGAAATACCCTTCCTATGAAAGTGTTGGCGCCAATATCATTGCCAAAGACCCTGGCGTATGGTATGACGGCTTTACAATCAATAAAGGAACCAATGACAATATCAGCGCAAATATGGTGCTGGTTGCACCGGAGGGTCTGGTTGGCCGTGTGCTGGAAAGCGGGCTGACCTTCTCCAAGGCACAGTCCATTCTGGACAGCCGCTCCTCTGTACCCGCCATGAGTGTGCGTACAGGGGATCTGGGTGTTGTGAAAGGAAACTATACCCTTTCCGATGACGGTCTTTGCATCATGGAATATATTGACGGTGATGCAGAGATTCTGGTAGGCGACGAAATCGTCACTTCCCATCTTTCGGATATTTATCCCGCAGGCCTTGCCATCGGCAAGGTGCTGGAGTTGGATACAGATACCAACGGTCTGACAAAATACGCTGTGATCCAGCCCTATGTGGATCTGAAGCATCTGGATACCATCCTTGTACTGGATAAAAACAGCGTGAAGGCTCCCGTAGCGGAAGAAACAGACCGGAATACGGAAGAAGCAACGGATACAGTGGAAGGAGAGACCGCTCCATGAGGATCCCTGTTACCGCCCTGATCATTGTTTTGAATTTTATCCTGCAGACCACCCTGTTTCGTTTGCTGACGATTCAGGGCATTTTCCCCAATACAGCCCTTATTATCGTTACCTCCTACGCTCTGCTCAGAGGCAGTAAGGAAGGGGCACTTGCCGGCTGCTTTACGGGACTTCTTATGGATATTTTCTTCAGCAGCATGATCGGCTTTTATACCCTGCTTTATCTGGCAATGGGTCTTTTCTTCGGACGCATCCAGAAAAATTATTATCGTGAAAACTATCTGCTGCCTGTTATTTTCTGCATCGCATCGACCCTGCTTTATCAGACAGCAATTTATGTAACAGGCTTTCTGTTCCGTGGTGACGGTAATCTTCTGCATTATCTGCTGCGGATCCTTCTGCCTGAAATCGTTTACACCGCCATTGCCACCGTTCCCATTTACCGTCTGCTTTTTGCAGTGAACGAATGGCTGGAGCTGAAAGAAAAATATAAATACAGATTATTCTGATCTGTTTTCCTCAGGAGGCACCGATGAGACGATACCTCGATCAGTTTTTTGAGCTTTGTAAAAACAGAATATTTGTTATGCTCTGCGGCATCATCGTCCTCTTTGCCATTATCGTACTGCGGCTGTTCAGCCTGCAGATCATCCACGGCTCAGAATATGAGGAATCCATCACTGCCAGCGTATCCAAAGAGCTGCCCGTTCCCGCTCCCCGCGGGAATATCTATGACCGCTTCGGCAGACCTCTTGCCATCAACTCCGCAGCCTACTGCGTACAGGTGGACGGCAGCGTTACACTGGAATTCAGTGATGAAGAACGGCAGGAGCTGGCTGCCTCCCTGACCACGGCCCTTTGGGCTCAGGGGGAAACACAGACGGATTCCCTGCCCATCACCAGACGGGCACCCTATCGTTTTACCTTTGAAGGCAGCGACGAGGAAAAGGAAAAGCAGGAAATTCGCTGGAAAACCTCTATCGGACTGGAGAAAAAACAACGGGATCTGACTGCCGAGGAATGTCTGCAATGGCTTGGCGAGATCTATCCTGTCCCAGAAGGCTTTACCACGGAGCAGGCACGCACTTATTTTTCCCTTTGCCTCAGTGATGACAGGAATCTGATGGCACTGACCCTTGCCATGAAGCTGACAGAGTACGGCGAAGAGATCACCGATACGTTGCCCATGGATACAGAAGCCCCCTACTCCTTCCAGTTTAACGGGAATAAAAACCGTGAAAAAAGCTGGAAAGAAAGCATGGGCATGAAGGGCGAGCAGCTTTACTATAACTCTGTGAAAACGCTGGACTATCTGCGGGATTATTTCGGACTGCCGGAAGGGCTGCCTAACGATCTGGTCCGCAGCACGCTGGGGATTCGCTACTCCATGTATCTGCAGCGCTATCAGCAGTATCAGACTGTAAATGTAGCAACGGATGTCAGCGACAAAACACTGGCTTTTGTAGAAGAAAATCAGGATACCTTCCCCTGTGTCATCATTGATACGGTTTCCCTGCGGGAATATCCTCAGGGCAAGTATTTTTCTCATATCATCGGCTATATCCGTCAGATGACGGAAAATGACTACGCACTGTATCAGGACGATGTGGATGCCGAAGGAAATCCCATCTACAGCCAGACAGATATTGTCGGACAGGACGGTATGGAGAAGCTTTACGAAAGAGAGCTGAACGGTACCGACGGCAAGGTACAGATCGAAGTAGATAACCAGGGACGGCGTATGAGCATCATCGACTCCACGGAGCCCATCCCCGGCAAGGATCTTTTCCTGACACTGGACAGCGAGCTGCAGAAGGTCGCCTACGACACACTGGAAAGCGAACTGCGTAAAGCGGTGCTGAATAAACTGACTACCACAGGGAAAAACTCCGTTTCCACCATGGAGCTGTTCCAGTCCATGATCAGCATCAATCATATCTCCGCCCAGAAAATGCTCTCTGCGGAGGAAGGCACCGTACAGCATGCCGTTTATCTGCGTCTGAAGCAGATGCTGCCGGACTTTGATACTGAACAGGAGGATGCTGCAGAGGTAGCAAAGGATTTCCTGCTGGATGCTTTGGAACGGGGCAATGTCAGCACCAGAGAACTGACCCTGATGATGATCGAGCAGGAGCATCTGCCCGTTACCGAGGAGGAAAAAAATGCCATTGAAAGCGGCAGACTTTCTCCTCTGAACCTCATTATCCGTAAGCTTAGCAACGGAGAAATGTCCCCTGCGGACACAGGCCTTGACCCCTGTACCGGCTCCGTTTTCGTAACACGGGTGGGCACAGGCGAAGTGCTTGCCAGCGTGACCTATCCCTCTTACGATAACAACGAGCTGGTAAACTCCTTTAATAACAGCTATTACAACGACCTGCTGCAGGATGGCAATACCCCTCTGGTAAACCGCCCGCTGAAGCAGAAAAAGGCTTCCGGCTCCACCTTTAAAATGATCACTGCACTGGCAGGGCTGGAAAGCGGCACCATCACACCGGAAACCATGATTACAGACAAAGGCGTCTTTAAGGACACCGGTGTTCCCTATGCCCGCTGCTGGATCTATTCCAACACCGGCGGCACCCATAAATCCCTGAACGTATCTCAGGCACTGGAAGTATCCTGTAACTACTTCTTCTATGAACTGGCATACCGTATGGGCAATGCGACCACAGGCACCA
>JAUNCB010000148.1 GCA_030526765.1 Bacillota bacterium | reverse complement strand
CAGACCGGCGTAGGCAACTGCCATGTTTATGTGGATGAAAGTGCGGATTTTGAAAAAGCCGTAAACATTGTGATCAATGCCAAAACCCAGCGCCCCGGTGTATGTAATGCCTGCGAAAGCCTGCTGGTTCATGAAAAGATCGCAGAAGAGTTCCTGCCTGCGGTAGGCAAAGCGCTGCAGGAAAAGAAAGTGGAGATCCGTGGGGATGAAATGACACAGAAGCTGGTGGACGGTGCTGTAGCTGCAACAGAAGAGGACTGGGGCACAGAATATGCGGATTATATCCTTTCCACCAGAGTGGTGAAGGATTTAGATGAAGCGATTGCTCATATCAGAATGTATTCCACGGGTCATTCCGAAGCAATCGTCACAGAGAATTATACCAATGCTCAGCGGTTCCTCAATGAGGTGGACGCAGCGGCGGTTTATGTGAATGCATCCACCAGATTTACCGACGGCGGTCAGTTCGGTTTTGGTGCGGAGATCGGCATCAGCACCCAGAAGCTGCATGCCCGTGGGCCTATGGGGCTGAAGGAACTGACTACCACAAAATATATCATCTACGGAGATGGTCAGATCAGAGAGTAACAAGGAGGGAAGGCGATGCAGGATACCCGTTATATGGATGCATGGATTCAGGTGCCTCTTTGCAGAAAAGGTGAGAAGCTCTATCATTACACCACGGCGGAGGGCATCCGCGGTATTGTGGAAAACAGAGAATTTATGGCGACAAAAAGTGATTTCCTCAATGATAAGCTGGAGTTCCAGTATGCTGTGGAGGTCATGGAGCGGCTGACGGAAAAATATATCGTCAATCAGAGTCTGCGAGAGCAGTTTTTCTTGGAACTGAAAAAAGAGATCGACAGACTGGGTATTATCACTCCTTCCTGCACAATAGATGGCGGCTGCAGTCAGGAAGGGCTGAGCTTTTATGTGGTTGCCTTTTCCAAGCTGCAGAATAATGCGCTGCTCTGGGCGGAATTTACGGATTTCAAGGGCTATTGTCTGGAATTTGATTATGAAAAGCTGGTAGAGGGCTTTCGGCATCGGGTATTCCTCCACGGCACGGTGATTTATGATGAGGAGGAGCAGATGAACGGGCTTTTGGAAAGCCTGCTTGCCTGCATCCGCAATCTGCAGGAGGAGGGAATGACCGATCTGGAGGGCTTTTTTGAAGAGGACGCGGAGATTTCGGCGGACTCTATCCGAAAGCTGGCGGATGAAATGGCGGTGGTCGTTTCCGTATATGCCATGTTTTTCAAGAAAAGTTTTTTTGAAGGAGAAGAGGAATATCGCTTCGTGTTTCCACCGCTGATCAGCGGGATTGAAACGGCCAAGCCCGAATTCCGCCTGCTGCATCAGGTGTTTTTGCCTTATATTATGGTGGAATTTGACAGAGAGATGAAGGAGCTTCCGCTGGAAAGCGTGATGGTAGGGGCGAAAAATAACAGCGATATTGCGGTGCGTGGGATGAAATATTTCCTGCAGTGCAAGGGGCTGGATATTCCGGTACTTCTTTCAGATATCCCTTTGCGATACTGAGAATTTATGGTATGATAGTTTTGATTCAATTTTATCAAATAGAAAGCATGAGGAGGAATAAAGCATGGAACATAAAAACGCATCTGCTGTTTATTATACAGATTTTCGCTGCGGCCCTTTTGAAAGCCGTATTCAGAAGCTGCATCGTCTGATGGAAGGCTCCGGCATGGGCAATATTGATTTTGACGGAAAATTCGTTGCCATCAAGATGCATTTCGGGGAACTTGGAAATCTGAGCTTTCTGCGTCCAAACTACGCAAAGGCTGTTGTGGATTTTGTGACAGCCCGCGGCGGCAAACCCTTCCTGACAGACTGTAATACCCTGTATCCCGGCTTCCGTAAAAATGCTCTGGAGCATCTGTACTGTGCATGGGAAAATGGTTTTACCCCCATGACGGTGGGCTGTCCCATTCTGATCGGTGACGGGCTGAAGGGAACAGATGATATTGAAGTACCTGTAGTGGGCGGCGAATATGTGGAAAAAGCAAAAATCGGCCGTGCGGTAATGGATGCGGATATTTTTATTTCCCTGTCTCATTTTAAAGGACATGAACAGGCGGGCTTCGGCGGTGCCATTAAAAATATCGGCATGGGCTGCGGCTCCAGAGCGGGTAAAAAGGAACAGCACTGCAACGGCAAAGCCATCATCAAGGCAAGAAAATGCAGAGGCTGTAAGCAGTGCCTGCGGGAATGTGCCAACGATGCCCTGCATTTCAAAGAAGAAACAAGAAAAATGGAGCTGGATGCAGAAAAATGTGTTGGCTGCGGCAGATGTATCGGTGCCTGTAACTTTGATGCCATCCAGTTTGCGCAGGATGCGGCAGTAAAAGAGCTGAACTGCAGAATGGCGGAATATGCAAAGGCTGTTGTAGACGGCAGACCTCATTTCCACATCTCTCTGGTAATGGATATTTCTCCTTACTGTGACTGTCATGCGGTGAATGACGTAGCGATCCTGCCTGATCTGGGGATTTTTGCATCCTTCGATCCTCTGGCGCTGGATCAGGCCTGTGTGGATGCCTGTCTGAAACAGGAACCCAGACCCAACACGGTACTGACGGATAACATGGAAAAAGAAGATTTCCACGATCATCACGATCATTTTATCAATACAACACCTGAATCCGAATATAAGAGCTGCCTGGAGCATGCGGAAAAAATCGGTCTGGGTACAAAGAATTATGAACTGAAATATGTGAAATAAGAAGAAAGGGCGTCACAGACGCCTTTTTTTCTTTTGTGTCTGTTTGACTATTTCTATCGATTGGGGTAAAATAAAGTATTATGAATTTTGCATTGATGCAGAAAGGACTTGAGCATATGATAACAAACACACTGCTGCTGATGGCGATCGGGATTCCCGGTATCCTCGTGGCAACGACAGTTCATGAATTTACCAGAGCCCTGCTTTCTACGATTTTCGGGGACAATTATCCCAAAAGCCAGAAGCGGCTGACATTGAACCCACTGAAGCATTTCGAGCCCATTGGTTTTCTGATGATGTTTTACAGCGGCGGCTTTGGCTGGGGCAAGCCTGTGGAAACCAGTGCACTGTATTATAAGAACAGAAAAAGAGAAACCCTGCTGGTGGCCATTCTGCCTTCTGTGGTAAATCTGATTCTGGGGATTGTTTTTATGGGTGTTTATGCCATGCTGATGAAAAGCGGCGGCAACGCCTATCTGATTGCGCTGTTCAACTATCTGGCTTATTATAATGCAGGGCTGGCAATGTATAACCTCCTGCCTGTTGCGCCGATGGACTGCGTGAAGGTGCTGGCAGTCGTGATGCCCGCAAATCAGTATTTCAGATATATGCAGAATGAAAAAATGATCCAGATGATCTTCCTTTTCCTGCTGTTCTTCGGGCTGATCACAGGCTGGATGGACACGCTGATCTATGGTGTGCTGAATCTGTTTGGAAACCTGCTGGGGATGATGTAAGGAAGGAAGCCTATGGAAGAGATCAATATCAGGCTGGATGCCTTTGAAGGCCCCTTAGACCTGCTGTATCATCTGATCGAAAAAAATGAGATCGATATTTATGATATTCCTGTTGCCTCTCTGACAGAGCAGTATCTGGCTTATCTGGATGCGGCGGAGGACAGGGATATGGACGGCATGAGCGAATTTCTGCTGATGGCGGCGACCCTTCTGGATATCAAAAGCAAGCTGCTTCTGCCGAAAACAAAGGCAGAGGAAGAGGAGGGACCCGACCCGAGGGAAGAACTGGTGCAGAAGCTGCTGGAATATAAGCAGATCAAGGAAGCAACCGAATCCCTCAGAGAACGGGAGGAGGATGCGGCGCTGGTTTTTTATAAGGAGGCAGATGCTTCCGTGGAAAAGCTGAAGGAACGGGAACCGGAGGAGTTGGATGTGCTTCTGCAGGGGCTCACACTGGATGATCTTTGTTCTGCATTCCGACGGGTCATGGAGCGGAATGAAACGAAGGTGGACAGAGTACGCAGCTCCTTCCGTTCGGTACAGAGGGATCTGTTTACGGTCAGTGAAAAAATGGAATTTATTCGGGATCTGCTGATCCTGCGACCCAACGGCACAACAGCCTTCCACAGTATTTTTCGGGAAAATGCCGGAAAAATGGAAAAGGTGGTGACCTTTCTTGCCCTTCTGGAGCTGATCAAGCAAAAGGAAGTGCAGATCACACAGGAAAGGAATTTCAGTGAAATCCTGATCAGAAAATACAGGGAGGGAGAAGCGGAATGAGATTATCAGAACTGGAAGCGGTAGTAGAATCCCTGCTGTTTATTGCGGGTGATGCTGTTCCGCTGGTATCCATT
>JAUNCB010000147.1 GCA_030526765.1 Bacillota bacterium | reverse complement strand
ATAAATATGTCCAAAATCAAATCAGTAAAAACGCCCCTGTGAAATCTCCCTTTTTCTTTCCATAAAAACTCAGCGCATCCATTTTTCCCCTGTTGCCAGATAGATCTCATACCATTCCCAATGCTCCAGCTTCACATCCAGTGCCGCAATGGCATGATCCAGACGATGGAGCTTATTGCTGCCCACCAGCGGCAGCATCCCCACAGGATGATACAGAATCCATGCATACAGGATGGTTTCGGGACTGGTATTGTGCCGTTCTGCAATCTCCTCCAGCACCGCCCTTACCTTGGTATAGGGTTCTTCCTCGGAGGTGAAGATCTTACCTCCCGCCAGAGGGGACCAGATCATGGGATGAATCTGTTTTTCCAGCAACAGATCCAGCATCCCACTGTTGATATGCTCATAGCAGGTAGGATTGAATTCAATCTGATTTACCACCAGCTGTCCGCCGGTGCAGTTATTCAGGGCATTGAATTTGAAGGGGTCGAAATTAGAAACGCCGATCTCCTTCACCAGACCTTCCTCCTTCAGCTCCAGCAGTGCCTTTGCCGCTGCATGGGGATCCAGAAGCGGATCTTCTCTGTGGATCAGATACAGGTCGATATAGCCGCAGTGCAGACGCGCAATGCTGCCGCGGCAGGCCTCCTTGATGGTTTCGTAACGGGTATCGTAATGCTTGGCGATCTTTACCACCTTGCCGTCCCCATAGGGCATCCCTGCAATTTTGCGGATACCAGTTTTCGTTACCAACTGGATCTGCTGTCGGATCTCAGGGTATTTTTCAAATACCTTCCCCATTTCCGTTTCACATACCGTATTCCCGTAAATCTCCGCAGTATCAAAGGTCGTTACCCCGCGGGCAATGCAGCCCCGCATAAATTCTGCCAGTGTTTCCGTATCCCACTGCCAGTCCGTCAGCCGCCAGAAGCCCTGCACAATGCGGGACATCGTCAGATTTTCCGTGATTTTAATATATTCCATACATATCCCCCTTTTTCACTTTCCTGTCTGTTTCCTATCTATAAGTATAAAGGAATTTCCATGGGGGGCAATAGTTTTCCGCATTCTCTTTTCAGGAAATTGATTCCATATTTCTCTTTGTTTTAAAATGTAAACTTTTTCCGGAAACCCTATTGACAAATTCCCATCTCAGAGATATAATTTATACAAGATATTAAATGATAATCATTATCCATTATATCCATAGAGAGAGTATGAAGGAGGCACATATTATGCAGAAATTCGATATCAAAGGTACAAAAACAGAAAAGAACCTGCAGGAAGCATTTGCAGGGGAATCCATGGCAAGAAATAAATATACATATTACGCTTCCAAAGCGAAAAAAGAAGGCTACGAACAGATCGCAGCGCTGTTTTTAGAAACAGCAAACAACGAAAAGGAACACGCAAAAATCTGGTTCAAGCTGCTCCATGACAGCGATGTTCCCGATACAGCAACAAACCTGCTGGATGCTGCGGAAGGGGAAAACTACGAATGGACAGACATGTATGACAGAATGGCGAAGGAAGCAAGAGAAGAAGGCTTCGACCGCATTGCATACCTGTTTGAAGCAGTTGGTAAAATCGAAAAAGAACATGAAGAACGCTACCGCAAGCTGCTAGCTAATGTAGAAGGCGGTCTGGTATTCTCCAGAGACGGCGACATGATTTGGCAGTGTGCAAACTGCGGCCACATCCATGTAGGCAAACAGGCTCCCGGCATGTGCCCTGTTTGTGAACACCCTCAGGCTTAATTCCAGCTGCTGGCACAGAACTACTGATACCCTGACCATAGAAGAAAAACTCATATTATCCCAATCATCCCTATAAAAAGAAAGAAGTCCGAAAGGACTTCTTTTTTCGTTTAAAAGGTCAGTCTCATCTGATACCAGACCACATTTCCATGGACAGAGGCAGAAACCCCTTCATCCACAAACCCAAGCTTTCCATAATAGAGCACCAGTTCCTTTTTGCAGGTCAGCACCAGACCCTTTCGTCCCTGCTTGCGGGCATCCTCAATGGCACGGCGCAGCAGCCGCTCTGCATAGCCCTTTCTGCGGTAACGGGGCAGGGTATTCACCCCGAATATCATCTGCCATGCTCCCTTCGGGTCATGCAGCTCCGCCTTTTCGTACATCTCGTCCGTCAGATCCTTTTCATCCGTCACAAAGCCATCCACAAAGGAAACCAGCTCCCCCTCCAGAATGAGAAGCCAGAAATGCGCCCCGTAATACCGAAGCCTTTCCGCAAACTGTTCCTCCGTTGCCGCCTCTGCTGCAGGGAAGCAGCTCCGTTCTACCCTTGTTACTGCGGCTAGATCCGCCATTACTGCCGTTCTGATCTCCATTTTCATCCCTCCGTTTATGAGGAAATTATAGCATATCACAGTGTAAAAAACACTTCTCTTTCTGAAAGACGAAGCAGTTTCTTTGCATCGGAAAAGCACCCCGGAGGGTGCCTTTCCTTAAGAGAGTATATCAAAGAAGGGGGAGAAAACAGTTCCTTCGATGGGAACCTATTTTCCCCCTTTTTGAAGACCAATCTATCGAAATTTGAAATTATTGTTATAATCAGAATACTTCATGGAAGCATTTTCTGCCCTGCATTGCCTCCAGAATGGATGCCATGCGAGAGGTATCGCCTACCAGAACGGCACCGCAGATCACATTGTTGTGGAACCAGATCTTTTCCAGAGTCTGCTTCTTATCATCCTTGATCTCCACTGTCTTATAGGAAATGTCAGCCTTTGTGCCTACATCGCCTACAGAGAAGAGGGATGTGCCCATGCCATGGAATGTCATGCCATTGACACCGGGGGCATAAACCAATGCTTCGCCTGCTGCATTTGCGCCTGCGATACGGCCCATTTCGGAAGCCACAGGCCAGATTGTGATGTTTGCGCCTTCGTACTGTGCACAGTCACCCGCTGCATAAATATCTGCCACGCTGGATGCCATGTTTTTGTCTACGATGACCGCTCTGTCTGTTGCCAGACCTGCAGCCTGCGCAATGCCAATGTTTGCTCTTACCCCAGTGGATACCAGCACCAGATCTGCTGCGATTTTTTCGCCGTCAGCCACAACGCCGTCCACATGGTCTGCACCGCTGATCTCGTCGATCTTCACGCCGACACGGATCTCGATGCCCTTCTGTTTTGCCACTTCTGTCAGGATACGTACTGTTTCGGAGTCTACCTTGCCCGCCATCAGAACGGGAGCACCTTCCAGTACAGTTACGTTCAGTTTTGCCTTTCTCAGCTCCCAAGCTGCTTCCAGCCCCAGAACGCCGCCGCCGATCACAACTGCATTCTTTGCGCCCTTCGCCAGTTCGTTTACCTTTTCCACATCCCTGATGGAGCGGATGGAAACCACCTCGGGCAGTTCTTTTCCCTTGAAAGGAGGGATAAAGCTGGAGGAGCCCAGTGCATAAATACATTTATCATAGGAGAATACGGAGCCGTCTGTCAGGATAACTTCCTTCTTCTCGCTGTCCAGTTTTTCTACCTTGCTGTTCAGTCTCAGATCAATATTGTTTTCCTTGTACCATTCTGCGGATTCGCTGGCAATGGCACCCTTAGAAACAGCGCCGAACATTGCCTTTGTCAGCATTGGTCTGTCATAAGGCAGTTCGTTTTCCTCCGACAGCATCACGATAGACGCTGTGCTGTTCCGCAGACGAATGGATTTTGCTGCATTCAGTGCCGCTGTACCGCCGCCCAGAATCACAAATTTTTCTTCGGAGTCCTTACGGAAGCCTGTATCGGGGTCTTCCACGGGAACAAAGTTTTCGGGGCCAACACCGCAAACGGGGCAGGTTTCTGCTGTGGAGGGAATGATCTCCCCGCAAACCAGACATTTCACCAGAGTGCCTCTTGCAGAGGGCTTCTTCTCTTCGCCCTGCAGCAGCTTCACGCCAAACTGATAGCCGAATTCATAGGCTTCAGCCAGATCCTTTTCGGAGGGTTTCAGACGAACCTTGAAGCCGTCTACCACACGCAGATTGATCTGTTTCAGTCTTTCGATGATATGAGGAACACCCTCACCGCTCCAGCCATAGCTACCGAAGGCAGATGCCAGTTTACCGCCATGGATGGGAGGATACATGCCTGTTGTCAGATCCCAGATGGGTTTCAGTGCTTCCTGCAGGATCGTAGGTGTACCGAAGAGGATACCATCAGCCGCGCCAATTTCACCTGCTACCACACCTGCATCTGCTGTTACAAGATCGTATGCTTTTACCTCAATATCGCCGGCTTCATTGATACCTTCTGTGATTTTGCCCGCCAGCTCTTCTGTATAGCCGTAAGCACTTACATAAGGAATGACTACTGTTGTTTTTTCATTTGTAGGGA
>JAUNCB010000146.1 GCA_030526765.1 Bacillota bacterium | reverse complement strand
CATTACTTTAATTTTATCCATAATATATATACTCCTTTTTTCGTGAGGCTCTGCCTCACACTCCGCCAAGGGAAATCATTTCCCTTGGAACCCTGAGACGAAAACGCATATACATGCGTTTTCAAATAGGGGTCGAGGGGGATTATCTCCCTCGTGGGAGTTTGAGGGTGAAACCCTCAAGAATCAGTTAATTTCGTTGGTCAATGTGCCGATGCCTTCGATCTCGCATTTCACACTGTCCCCTTTTTTCAGGAATTTGGGCGGCTGGAAGCCCATGCCCACGCCTGCGGGTGTACCCATGGCAATGATGGTACCTGCCGCCAGTGTCATGCCTTTGGAAAGCTGACAGATCACCTTTTCAATGCTGTTGATGAGCAGGTCTGTGGTGCTGTCCTGACGCAGTTCCCCGTTTACATAGGAACGGATGGGCAGCGCAGGAGGATTGGTAAACTCATCCTTGGTTACGATCACAGGCCCGATGGGTGTAAAATCATCCAGAGATTTGCCGAAATACCACTGCTTATGGGCAGTCTGCAGATTTCTGGCACTCATATCATTCAGGATGGTATAGCCGAATACATAATCAAATACCTCTTCCGGCTTTACATCCCTTGCATCCTTACCGATCACAACAGCCAGCTCCACTTCATAGTCCAGACTGTCCACGATATCCAGATGCCCGTCAATATATTCCCCGTCCCCAACGGCACGGTTCACTCTCTTTGCAAAATAGATGGGCTCGGGACGGTCTCCGCCAAAGGCTTCGTTATGGAAACGGGCAGATTCCTCCGCATGGGCATAGTAATTGATGCCCAGACAGATTACATCCTGCTTGGGATACAGGATGGGTGCATATTTCTCCACCTCTGTAACGGGGATCCCATGCATCAGCTCCTTATTTCTGTCCATTTTCTCCAGCTTTTCTTCATCCTGCTGCTCCAGAAATTCATTCATATCCTTCACAGAAAAACCAAGATAATGCACAGGCACTACCTCCGAACCGTCATTTTTCAGTACGCCTACGGCCATCTCGCCGCCATAGCTATATGTCAAAAGCTTCATGATTTATCTGCCTCCGTTTCCTGCCGGGTTCTTTTCTCGCCCCGGTCATAAAATATACCATTTTCATCATAACACAAAACCCTCTTTTTTCAAAGGGAAAAAGCCCTTTTAGCGGCATGTATACAGGATACTGCACCTTTAAACATACATTCACATATCGCTGCATAAATATTCACCCATTTTTGTATATTGCATAAAAAATTATCCAAAAAAGCGGGTCGATTTCTGTCCAGAATCCAAAGATATACACAAACCGATGAATTTTTATGATTTTAGGGTTGCATTTCCCCCATCCGAAATGTATAATCCACTTATAAAATACATTTCGCACAAATGTCCTTGCATAAAGGACTTTTTTAAAGGAGGACAATCATCATGGCTAAAGAAAAAATCGTACTGGCATATTCCGGCGGTCTGGATACATCTGCAATCATCCCCTGGTTAAAAGAACATTATGACTGTGAAGTAATCTGCGTATGCGGTGACGTTGGTCAGGGTAAGGAAACAGACGGTCTGGAACAGAAGGCACTGTCCACAGGCGCTTCCAAGCTGTACATTGAAGACCTGACAGAAGAATTCATCGTAGATGCCATCTACCCCTGCATCAAGGCAAATGCTGTATATGAAGGCAAATATCTGCTGGGTACCTCCATGGCACGTCCCATCATCGCAAAAAGACTGGTTGAAATCGCTAAGAAGGAAGGCGCAACAGCGATCTGCCACGGCGCAACCGGCAAAGGCAACGACCAGGTTCGTTTCGAGCTGACTGTAAAAGCACTGGCTCCCGAAATGAAGATCATCGCTCCCTGGAGACTGGATACATGGACCATGAAATCCCGTGAAGATGAGATCGAATATCTGGCACAGCATGGCATACCCTTTGAAGCAAGCCACGACAATTCCTACAGCCGTGACAGAAATATCTGGCACCTGAGCCACGAAGGTCTGGAACTGGAAGACCCTGCAAATGAACCCAACTACGATCACATCCTGCAGCTGGGCGTAACACCCGAAAAAGCACCCGATGTGCCCGAATATGTAACACTGGACTTTGAAAAAGGTATCCCCGTAGCAGTAAACGGCGAAAAACTGGGTCCCGTGGAAATGCTGACACTGCTGAACGAAATCGGCGGCAGAAACGGTGTTGGTATCACAGATATCTGCGAAAACCGTGTTGTTGGTATGAAGTCCCGCGGTGTATATGAAACACCCGGCGGTACAATCCTGTACTATGCACACCGTGAACTGGAATACCTGTGCTCCGATAAGAAAACACAGGCGTTCAATGAAGTGGCTTCCAATAAATTCACAGAACTGGTATACTCCGGCGAATGGTACACACCTCTGCGTGAAGCACTGAGCGCATATTTCGATTATGTGAACGAAACCGTAACAGGCTCCGTAAAACTGAAACTGTACAAAGGCAATATCATGCCCGCAGGTGCAACATCCCCTTACAGCCTGTACAACGAATCCATCGCTTCCTTCGCAACAGGCGATCTGTACAACCACAAGGATGCCGACGGTTTCATCAACCTGTTTGGTCTGTCCATGAAGGTTCGTGCAATGATGCTCGATAACAACAAATAATCTTCTGGGGTTTCACCCCAGACCCCACCAGGGAATGATTCCCTGGACCCCAGTTGCAAAAACTACGTTTTTGCGGAGGAAATAAATTATACATCAGACAAAAAAATACTCCTGTCACTTCTGATGGGAGTATTTCTTATATTACCGACCACCATGCAAACAGAAGCATTTCTGTTTGCAGTATCCGGGTCAAGGGGGCGGTGCCTCCTTGCAGGGGCGTGGGGACAGCGTCCCCACAAAAAGAAAGGAGTATTTAAAATGGCAAAACTTTGGGGCGGACGCTTTACCCAGTCCACAGACAGCTTTACAGACCACTTCCATTCCTCTATCTCCTTCGATAGCAGAATGTATAAAGAAGATATCACAGGCAGCATGGCCCATGCTAAAATGCTGGGCAAGCAGGGCATCATCCCTGCCGCAGACGCAGAGCTGATCATCAAAACACTGCAGGAAATCCTTGCCGACATCGAAGCAGGCAAGGTATCCTTCGATGAAAAAGCCGAGGATATCCATATGAACATCGAAACCATCCTCATCAGCCGCATCGGCGATGTAGGCAAACGCCTGCACACAGGACGCAGCCGTAACGATCAGGTGGCACTGGATATCCGTATGTACACAAAAAAAGAAATCACCGAGGTCAAAGCACTGGTGAAAAACCTGATGGTAGTACTGAACGATTTCGCCGTAAACCATACAGAAACCATCCTGCCCGGCTATACCCACCTGCAGCGTGCCCAGCCCGTTACGCTGGCACATCATCTGCTGGCTTATGTGGAAATGTTCAAGCGGGACTATGACCGTCTGTGCGACACCTTCAAGCGCACCGATGTAATGCCTCTGGGCAGCGGCGCACTGGCAACCACCACCTACCCTCTGGACAGATATTTCGTTATGGAAGAGCTGGGCTTCTCCGCCATTACACAGAACTCCATGGACGGCGTTTCCGACCGTGATTTCTGCATCGAACTGGCTTCTGCTCTGTCTATCCTAATGATGCATCTGAGCCGCTTCTGCGAAGAGATCATCCTCTGGAGCAGCCATGAATTCCATTTCGTAGAGCTTTCCGACGCATACTCCACAGGCTCCAGCATCATGCCCCAGAAAAAGAACCCCGATATGGCAGAGCTGATCCGCGGCAAATCCGGCCGTGTATACGGTCATCTGATGGGTCTGCTGACCACCATGAAGGGTCTGCCTCTGGCATACAATAAAGATATGCAGGAGGATAAGGAAGGTCTCTTTGATGCCATCGACACTGTAAAAATGTGCCTGCCCGTATTCACCAATATGATCGCTACCATGAGCGTAAGAAAAGAAGAAATGCTGCAGGCGGCAAAGGGCGGCTTCACAAACGCAACCGACGCAGCGGACTGGCTGGTAAAACAGGGCGTGCCCTTCCGTGATGCCCATGAGATCATCGGGAAGCTGGTGCTGTACTGCATCGAGCATAACACCAATCTGGACGATCTTTCTCTGGAAGAATATCAGGCGATCTCCCCCGTATTCGATGAAAGCGTATACGCTGCCATCAATGTAAACGAATGCGCACAGGCAAGAAAAGTCATCGGCGGCCCTGCCAAGGAAGCAACCACAGCAGCCATCACAAATAATAAAAAATATTTCGACACTATTTGAGGGCGTTGCCCTCAAACTCCCAGCAGGGAGATAATCCCCCTGCACCCCTAATGGCAGAAACTATCGTTTCTGCAAGGAAATAT
>JAUNCB010000145.1 GCA_030526765.1 Bacillota bacterium | reverse complement strand
ATACCGTACCCGAACCCCCGCTTCCCGCAGGTAATCCGTCAACCGTTCTGCCATTTTTTTCGTCAGTGTTGTAACGAGGACCTTATCCCCCGCCTCCGTTGTTTTCCGTACCTCCATCAGCAGATCATCGATCTGTCCATGAATGGGTCGCACAGAGATCTCCGGATCCAGCAGCCCTGTAGGGCGAATGATCTGCTCTGCCATCGCCTCGCCGTGGTCTTTTTCATAAACCGACGGAGTGGCAGAAACAAACAGCAGCTGATTGATCTTGCTTTCAAACTCCGTAAATTTCAAAGGGCGGTTATCCAGTGCAGAGGGCAAACGGAAGCCATACTCCACCAGTGTTGTTTTTCTGGAACGGTCCCCCTCGTACATCCCTCTGATCTGCGGAATGGATACATGGGATTCGTCTGCAATAATCAGAAAATCATCGGGGAAGAAATCGATCAGTGTAAAAGGTGTACTGCCCGCTTCCCGAAGAGAAAGATGACGGGAATAGTTTTCGATCCCCGTACAGAAGCCCATTTCCTTCAGCATTTCCACATCATAATTGGTGCGCTGCTCCAGCCGCTGTGCCTCCAGCAGCTTATCCTCCCGCTTCAGCTCCTCCAGACGATCCTTTAATTCCGCCTCGATCCGTTCAATGGCGATCTGCATCTTTTCCGGCGCAGTTACATAATGGGATGCGGGAAAAATGGAAATGTGGTTTCTCGTCCCAATGATCTCTCCTGTCACCACATCGATCTCTGTTATTCTGTCTATTTCATCTCCGAAAAATTCCACCCTTACCGCATGCTCCGAGGAGCCGATGGGAAACACCTCCACCACATCTCCGCGGACACGGAAGGTGCCTCGTTCAAAGCTCATATCATTTCTGTCATACTGCATCCCCACAAGGGCACGCAGCACCTCATCCCGATCCTTTTCCATCCCGGGGCGCAGAGAAAGCATCATCCCGTAGTATTCCTCCGGATCGCCCAGCCCATAAATACAGGATACGCTGGCTACAACGATCACATCCTCCCGCTCCACCAATGCCGCCGTTGCGGAATGGCGCAGCTTATCGATCTCATCGTTGACGGAGGAATCCTTTTCAATATAGGTATCCGTGCTGGGTACATAAGCCTCCGGCTGATAATAATCATAGTAGGATACAAAGTATTCCACCGCATTTTCCGGGAAAAATTCTTTTAATTCATTATATAACTGTGCAGCCAGAGTTTTATTATGCGCAATCACCAGTGTAGGCTTCTGAATCTTCTCAATGACATTTGCCATGGTGAAGGTTTTGCCGGAGCCTGTTACCCCCAGCAAAGTCTGGAATTTCAGGCCTTTCTTAAACCCATCGGCGATCTTTTCGATCGCCTGCGGCTGGTCACCCGTTGGTTTATATTTCGATATTACTTTAAATGGTTTATCCATAGCTATTCCTCCCGGCGGTCAGCACGAAGTCCGATTCTATCCAAAACAACCGCAAAATAAATCCACAGAAATTATAACATAGAAAAAAGGTATTGTATAGCGAACACCGATAATTTCCAAACATTTGTTCTGTTTGCAATTCCTTTCCCTTCTCTGATTTTCTGCTCAAAAAAAGAAACTGTCTCCGATCCGAAAACAGTTTCTCCTCTATTAAATATATTTTCTGAATTCCGCCGGAACAGAGGTAAAGCGAAGCCGCCATCCCTCTTCCTCCAAAGCAACTACCTTGGCAAACAGCTTTCCGCCTGCATCGATCTGCAGATCATCATACTGCTGCAGCATCCGTTCTGTCTGCAGCATCGCCCCTGTTTCTGAAAGAGACAAAAAGATCCCTTCTCCTTTTTCCTGATCCACATTCTTATTTCTGATCACATAATAGGATACGGGCAGCGGCTCTTCCAGTCTGCGGAGGGGATGCTCCTTCATCTCACAGAAAAGATTGTATGCTCCCCCAATACCTGTAATATGTGCCAGCTGCATCGGCTCCTTTGCGCCCTTCGGGAAAATCATCTGCTCCTGCATGATCTGAAGCGGCTCGCTGATCCTTTCTCTTGTCTGCGGGGAAATCAGAATCTGTCCGCCCACCGTATTGCTTTCGATCCTGCCGCACAGATTGACATGGCTGCCAACCACACCGTATTTGGTTCTCTTTTCCGAGCCGATGTTTCCGACGATCACCTCGCCGGTATTGATGCCGATCCCCATTTCCAGCTGAGGATAGCCATGGGCTTCATTCCATTCATTGATCTCCTGCATTTTCATCTGCATTTCCACTGCTGCAGCCACGGCATCAGAAGCGTGCTGTTCAGAGGGAAGAGGTGCGCCAAAAATCGCAAGTATCCCATCCCCGATAAATTCAATGATCGTTCCGTTTCTTCGCTGAATGATCTCCGTCATTTCCCCTAAATAATGATTAAGCATAGAAATCAGGCTGACGGGCTCCATCCGCTCACTGATTGCCGTAAACCCCCGCAGATCGCTCATCATAACTGTCAGAAACCGCTTTTTACCGCCCAATGCCAGCCCGTCCGGTGTCTCCAGAAGCTGCCGTACGATCTCATCTGACAGAAAACGTCCAAAGGTTTCGCTCAGCAGCTTATTACGCAGCTCCAGCTGCTGATTCAGCCTTTTGATCTGCTCCATTGCCTTCACTGCATCCCGCAGCTCTGTCAGTTCACTGATATCACTGAGTACAACGATCACGCCAACCTTTTCTTCTTCCTTATGCAGATATGAGGTCGTCACATGAAGATGACGGATCTCCTGCCCTGCCGCATAAGCCACGATCCTTCTATGGGAAACCGATGCATCGTAAACCGCATCCAGTATTGTCTGATTAAATTCATCATTCTCCTCACTGTCAAAAAAACAGCTTATAAATTTCCTGCCTGTCAGTTCCTCCGCCTTCCGATCCAGAATCGCCGCTGCAGCTCCGTTGACATAGGCTATCATGCCATCCATTCCAATGATCATCACGCCTTCGGACATATCCCGAATGATGCTTTCACGGATAAATTCCATATGATCCGCCATCTGTTCTTCCTCCCTATAAAACGCTTCTCTTCGCAGCTACGCCGGAGGGGCACTTTTTGCACCTCCGGCGTCTGTTTTACCAGGATTTATGATTGATATAATAATCTACATTGACACCATCCTGCTCTGTGAGCATATTGGCATCTTCATAATCTCTGATATATTTATCGAATTTCTTGCTGAACCAGCCCTCGGGTTCCCCTGCTCTTCTGCTTTCCATTGCCTCTGTAACCGCACGGCAGGCATCCAGATAATCCTCTGTCAGATCACGGATACGCTTACTCATATTCTGCATGATCTGCATCACTGCCACAGGGTTTTCTTTAAAATACATGGCAAAGGTCACTCTCGTGATCACACGAAGCTGTGCGTCCTCCAGTGCAACCGCTGTGGCACTGCGGGGCTTGGATTCCAGAAAGCCCATTTCCCCCAATATTGCCATTTCGCCTGCGTGAAGCTCTGTCAGAAGCTTTTCCTCCGGTGTTCCGTAATTTGCATAGATCCCCAGAGACCCCTTCTGCAGATGATACATACATGTTTCAAAATCGCCCTCATAAAAAACGACTTCTCCCCTGCTGAATTCTTTTATTCGATTTTCCATTTCTTTTCACCGTCTTTTCCATTATACATATCGCATCGTAAGAGTCAGCACATTGCAGCCATCCTCATACGTATATTCCACCTGATCCATCATCTGACGCACCATGTAAACGCCCAGTCCACCAATGCTCCGCTCCTCTGCCGAAAGCGTGATATCAGGATCCTCCGCCTCCAGAGGATTATAGGGCTTACCGTTATCCCGGAAGGTCAGAAGCACCTCTCCTTCTCCGCCGGAATATTCGATTTTCGCCCAATCGGCACCACTGTAATAACTGATATTGGAGTAAATCTCATCCATTGCAACCAGCATTTTGTTGATATCCTTCTGCGGCACACCGGACTGATCCATATATTCCGTCAGAAAATCCGCCACTTCATCCAGAGATTCCAGAGTGGGTTTCAGGGAAAGCGTTCCCTGCTGCCTTTTTTCATTCAGCTTTACACAAAGCATGGTGATGTCATCAAACTGATCCTCATCTCCCACAAAGGCATCCATATCCCGTTTTACCTTCTTACAGATCTCTTCTACGCTAAGTCCTCTTTTTTCATTCAGACTTTGCAGCAGACGGTCCTCGCCAAAGAATTCATCTTCTTTATTCTTTGCTTCTGTTACCCCGTCTGTATAGAAATAGATCGTATCTCCGGGCTCAAGCTGAAGTTCAAACTTTCTGTATTGGATTCCATCCATACCGGCAAGAACAAAATCTCCCTTCGATTTGAAATACGCAAAGGTACCGTTCTTTTTGCGTAAAACCGGCGGAT
>JAUNCB010000144.1 GCA_030526765.1 Bacillota bacterium | reverse complement strand
GGCCTCGGTGATGGTCTGCTCCATCAGCAGGCGGCTTTCCTCGGAAGCTGCTTCCCTTTCCTGTTCGACGGCTTCGTCGGAAATAGTTGCCTTTTCCCGCTTGTCTGTTTCCGCAGGAACAGCTTCGCCTTCTGCAATGTCTGTTTCAGAAACAGCGGCAGAAGGTTCCTGTTCGGGTGATTCTAAAACGGGGAGCGTGTTTTCCTGTTCGGAAGGGGATGCCCAGTTGAAGGTATCATCATCGTCGCTCTCGGCCTGATTCAGTGCATCCTTCCAAAGGATAAACATACAGATCGTGTGAACAGCAAGACAGGCGATGATAGGAAGTCCTCTTGCCTGCAGGCGCATACAGAACAGCAGAATAACAATAAAGCTGGATGCGGCGAGCAGCACACACACAAGCTGTTTGGTTTTTGTGTCATTTTTGTTCATTATGATATCACCCCCTTTTTGATACCATAAAGTTTATATGATTTTAGTGGATTTTTCAATAAATATATGTAAGTTTGTTTGAAAAAAATTTTAAAAAATATGGTTTTTTTAACAAATCTTTAGTTTTGGTGAAAGAAAAAATGATATAATATGGATAGTGCTAAAGTCGATAATTGTATGGTTTTGGAGGTGCAAATATGAATGGCAATCCATTGGTTCCTTTTGAACGGAATCGCTACTATGCAGGCAAAATGCTGACATCGGCAGATTTTGCGGCAGAGCAGGGCTATGTAAATGATAAAAGAAGGTTTCTGAACACCTTGGTTTTTGGTTCGGGTATTGTATGTGGCTGCAATGTATACAGTCTGGATGATCTGTCTATTTTTATTGAAAGCGGTCTGGCGATTGACAGTCTGGGTAGAGAAATTGTAATCGATTCCTCTGTGGTAAAGAAACTGTCTGCGATCCATGGCTTTGAGGCAATCAGAAGCAATCATGTAACATTATGTCTGAAATACAAGGAAGAACAGGTACACCCTGTTTATTCCGTAAATCGTCAGGGCTCTTCTTCCGAATATGAATATAATCGGATTCAGGAGGGATACGATCTTTTCCTGATGGATAGTGAAGATGCAAAAAATTATTTTGAAATGGAGTCTGAATTCCTGACAAGAGGTGTGCTTTATCAGGATGAGCATTATGAGATTCAGCTGATCCTGCCGGCAACAGTCTGCCGCAACAGATATGCAAAGCTGCAGCTGAAGGCAACAAAGCTTTCCTCTGAAGATCTGAGATTTTCCTACGAAGGGAAACTGCAGACACCTTCCTTCCTTACTGAGGCAGGGGGACATGATCTGAACATCAGCCTTTCCAATATGCGGTTGATGGAAGGGGAATCTATTTCTCAGGAGTATTGGGTTTTTGTTCAGGATACGATGACAACAGAAACCAGTCTGATCCTGAAAAAGGAATCCGTTCGTGTTTGTGATGTGGCAAAAACCATGGATGAGGATTTCACAATGAAGGTAATGATCTCCGATGTGAATCCCAGAGCACTGGTAAACAGAGAACTGGGTAAAATCAGCCTGGAGCTGCAGAGCATGGGCAATACACAGGATTTCATTCCTCTGGCAGATATTTCCCTGATCCGTACAGAAGGGGCATATATCATCGATTATATCAAAGAGAGAGATGTTAAGAAATACATAGAAACGCCGGCACAGAGCACCATCAGAAGTGAATACCTGGATTATTTCCGCGGAACAGAACGCCTGGGTGTTGATCTGAAGAATAATGGCATGGAAAAACCCAGTTATGACCGAAATCTTTTCGATGATTTCAAGGTTCAGATCGCAACAGGAACCATGGAGATCCCTGTTGGCGGCAAGGCAAAAGCGGGCGAAATCTTCTACTCCGGTGAAGTAATGCATGGACTGGGCGCAGGTTCTGTGTATGTAGAAATCGGGCAGGAATTCATGGATGAAGACAGAGTAAAGGGTGCCAGCACAAAGAGTACGATTTTTGGCAACAGCAATCTGTTTGCGCAGTCCGGGAAACAGCTTCCCAGACTGGAACAGGCGGTTAAGGTGCTGAATGATAAAGGAAGCTTCATTGCGGCAATCAGCTTTGCGGAAGAAACAGACTGTCTGATGCTTTCCTTCCGCTGGGTAGCTGTGAAGTTTGCAAACAACGATATGCTGGATATGAACGAAGGCGTAGAAAAACAGTGGATCGAAGCAGAAACACCTACTGTTGTTCTGGGTACAAGAGAAGAATATTTCTTCGGCGTGAGATTCCACGAAATGGATAAATGCAGTGTAGGCTATGAAGTAACAGAAGAAGACGGCGGTCAGATTTCTGTGGATGGCGTTTATACTGCTCCGAATAAGGAAGGCGTATTTGAAATCAAGATTTATTGCATCGATCGTCCTTTCATTTGTACCTATGCTTATGCGATCGTAAAGAAAAAATAAGTTTCCTTATGGAACTGAGGTGACAAAATGGTTTACCATGTTGGAGAAATGATACTGCAGCAGACGCAGGAGGTTTTTCGCGGACAAGTAAATGATGTGATCGTCTGTCAGGATCAGGGCAACAGCAGCAGACCTTTTTATACGGTTCTGGTCGTGCATGACCGCACAATGGCGAAGAAGCTGATGGATCTGTTTCATGACCGTTCTGGTCGTGCGAAAAACAGCTTTATCGCAGATTATACATGGCGCGACAGCTACCTGATGGTATTTGACTATATCAGAGAACGGCCGCTGCATCAGTTTTTTACATCTGAAGTACGGTCAATGATGGAATGTGAGCAGCTATGCATCAACCTTACAGTGGAATGTATCGCTGCAGGAATTCCATTTCCGATCCTTTATCTGCAGCTTCTGCAGGACCAGATCAATATTTCCAAGGACAGAAATGTTTATCTGAGCTACTGCATTGATCTTTCAGAATTTTCTGAGGATATTACGGAACGGGAATGTGCCACATTATGTGCACAGAAGATTTTCGATATGCTGGGGCAGATCGGCTCGGAAAAAAAAGGCAGAGTAGACAGAATCACCAGTTATAAGCTGTTGGAAAACAGATCCTGGAAAAGTGGGTATCATCGTTTTACAGACCTGTATAAAGATCTGAAGATGGCATCTCTTCCACTGAAAAAAGACGGGCTTTTCAAACGATTGAAACTGTTCTTTAAGCATCAGCAGGACCGGATTTTCCGTATGCTGCTCTTTCTGTGCGTGATACTCGGAATTCTGGCGCTGGCTATGATCATTTCACAGATTATTTTCGGTGATATTCCGTTTTTAAGGGTCTTTATCAACACCTTTAAGACGATCGGAACGGAATCTCTGTTGCAATAAATAAGAGGGGGAAGAATAGACCATGAAAAGATGGGTAGGTCTGTACGTTGTGCTCCTTCTGGCTTTACTGGGGGGCTTTGGAACTCTGACCGGTGAGCAAATTGTGAAGCAGACCGATATCGGTGTGATTTGCGAAGAGGATGGATATACATCTCAGGTGCTTCGTACAAAAAAGAATGAATTTATCTTGTATCAGAATCCGGAGCAGGATAAATACCAGATCCTGAAGACGGAAAAAACAGGATTAAATGAAAAAACGGTTGGAACAGCGCACTACGATGGTGTGTACTATCTGTACCAATACAATGAAAATAACAAATCATATTTTGGCGTGAAGCCTGTTGGACACGCAGCAGCGAAGGAAACAGAGGGCGAGGAAGCCTATACAATGCCTATACTGGAAACAGCGGGCGATTTTCTGGCAGCGGGCAGCAGCGAGAGAGCGATTCTCTGCAGTGTGCTTGGCTCGGATGGTAGAACTGTTACAGAATATGCGTTGCTGACAGGTGCCGATACATGGATCATCAGACAGAGCTTTTCTCTTCCGATGGAGCAGTATGTTGCAGCGGCAGCGTATGACAAAGGAACCCTTTGGCTGGCAGCCGGAGACGGTACCATTTATAAATGTGATACCATTTTACAGGAAAGAACATCGGATCTTGAGGATACTGTTCTGGCCAGTGCCCTGGAAAGAGAAATTCCCGCTGATGCGAAAACGCTGTTAAAGCAGTTCTGCATCCGTGAATGTATCGTGGAATGGGTGCTGCCCTCCGTGATCATCGCAGCGATCCTGACAGCAATGATCTATGGCGCAAGAAAGAAAAATAATTTTATTTTCCGCATTATCTGTGCGATAGAAATCATTGCGGTCGTGGCAGTTGGCTATATTGGTGTTACTTTTATAAACAGAATGACAGAAGTGGAAGTGCTCAGAACGGCAGTGGATGCCGGATATATTTTGGAGGAAGTGAGAGACAGCCAGAGAGCGGATGGCTCTGTGAACCCTTCTGAATTCTGGCAGGCGGCAGATAAGAGAGAAGAACTTCTGGATGAGCTGATCATTTTTGAACCGCAGAACGGTACTGTGATCATGGCGAAAAATCTTCCTGCCGGTGTA
>JAUNCB010000143.1 GCA_030526765.1 Bacillota bacterium | reverse complement strand
GTGTTTCCATCCTTCGAGATACCTTTTTTCTGTTACAGCATCAGATATGCAAAGTAGCCGCCGTAGCACAGCAGCATGATGGCTCCGTGGATTCTGCCCAGCTGTTTTTTCCGAAATACAAACAACAGCAGAAGAAGCACAGAAAGCACCGCAGCAGCACTATCCACCAGAAAAGCAGGACTGTATACCACAGGGGTGATCACCGCCGTTAAGCCTACCACAAACATAATATTGAACAGGTTACTGCCCACAATATTCCCTACTGCAATATCGGAGCTGCCCTTAGTTGCTGCAGTAATGCTGGTCACCAGCTCCGGCAGAGAGGTTCCCAGTGCCACAATGGTCAGCCCGATCAGACGCTCACTCATACCAAAAATACGAGCGATCGACGTAGCCGCATTTACTGCAATATCACTGCCCCATACGATCGCCACCATACCTGCAGCAGCCAGAAAGATCAGCCGCAGCATGGAGCTGCTTTCCGCCACCTCATCCAGCGTTTCATCATAGGCTGCCCCTCGCTTTGCCAGCCGCAGCAGATACAAGAGATAAATCACCATACATCCCAGAAGGATCAGCCCCTCCAGTCTGCCGATCACATGATTCTGCAGACCGAAAACAACCATCAGCACGGTCATGAAAATCACCATGGGGATCTCATAATGGACTGTGGTTTTCTGCACAGGTATCCGACAGATCACAGCCGTCAGCCCCAGGATCACCAGAACATTCATAATATTACTTCCCAGCACATTCCCTACGGTGATCTCCGCACTACCCTTCAATGCCGCAGAAATACTGACTGCCGCCTCCGGCGCACTGGTTCCCATGGCAACGATGGTCAGCCCGATCACGATCTGAGGGATCCCGAATTTATCCGCAATGCTTGCCGCACCTTCCACAAACCAGTCTGCACCCTTTACAAGCAGTACAAAGCCGATCACCAATAACAAAAGCTGTATCAATAGTTCCATAGCTTCACTCTTTTCTTTCGTAAAATTTTAACTCTATTATTATACTATGATAAGAGGGGAATTGCAAGTTCATGCCCTTTCAAACCAATACACCCCACCTCTTTTCCCCGCAAAAAAGGACATCTCCGATATTTTTTCCTATCAGAGATGTCCTGTTTCTTTTCTTATTCCACCAGCAGATTGCTCATGCCCTTCAGACTGATCGCCAGTGTGGAAGCATTATGGAACAATGCCGATGTAGTCGGCATAATCGCTCCCAAAACACCCAATACGATCAAACTGGTATTGATGCCAACGATAAGATTATAGTTTTTCTGGATACGCTTCATCAGCAGATCACTTAGGATCTTCAGCTTCACAAGCTCATGCAGATCATCCGCCGCAATGGTAATATCTGCGATCTCTCTCGCAATTTCCGCACCATCGCTGATGGCAATCCCCACATCTGCCGCCGAAAGAGCAGGAGAATCATTGATGCCATCACCGATCATAATTACCTTATTCCCCTTCTCCAATTCTCTACGAATATATTCCGCCTTATCTGCGGGAAGCACTTCATAATAATATTCATCTATGCCTACCTGCTCCGCAATGGACGCCGCTGCATATTTATTATCCCCCGTCATCATCACGATTTTTTCAAAACCCGCCGTTTTCAGTTCACAGATCGCATCCGCCGCTTCCTCCCGCAGAGGATCTTCGATACAGATGACTGCTGCCAGCCGATGGTCAATGGCAAGGAAAAGTCTGGAATATTCCTCCGGCAGATTTTCAAATTTTTCCTGATACTGCGGCTCTACGGTACATCCCTCATCCTCAAATACAAAATGATGGCTTCCGATGATCGCCCTTTTCTCCTCAATGGTCGTTACTACCCCATGGGCAACGATATATTCCACCTTGGAATGGGTCTCCTCGTGCTCCAGCCCTTTTTCCTGCGCCGCCATCACCACAGCCTTTGCCATGGAATGTGGAAAATGCTCTTCCATACAGGCTGCGATCCGCAGCATTTCATCCTCACTGCTGTCGCAGAAGGAATAAACCGCTTTTACCGTGGGCTTGGCTTTCGTCAGCGTACCTGTTTTATCAAACACAATGGTTTTTGCGTCTGCAATCGCCTCCAGATATTTGCCACCCTTCACGGTAATATTGTGCAGTCTTGCCTCCCGTATAGCGGAAAGCACAGAAAGAGGCATTGCCAGCTTCAGCGCACAGGAAAAATCCACCATCAGTACTGCCAGTGCCTTTGTCACATTTCTGGTTGCCGCATATACCAGCACAGTTCCAAGCAGGGTATAAGGCACCAGTCTGTCCGCCAGATGCTCCGCACGGCTCTCTACGGCAGACTTCAGCTTTTCCGATTCCTCTATCATGGTCACGATCTTTTCAAAACGGGTGGAGCCGCTGGTTTCCTTTACCTGTAGTACGATTTCGCCTTCCTCCACTACCGTTCCCGCATACACATACCCATCCTTTTCTTTTCTGACAGGCAGCCCCTCTCCCGTCATGGATGCCTGATTGATCAAGCCTTCTCCGCTGATCACAATGCCGTCGAAGGGAATCACATTTCCCATTCGCACAACAACCGTGTCACCGATCTGAATGGTATCGGCAGCCACCAGCACCTCCTGTCCGTTCTGTATTAGCCATACCTTGCTGACATTCAGGGACATACTTCTTGCCAAATCATCTATGGACTTCTTATGGGTCCATTCCTCCAGAAGCTCCCCGATCCCCAGCAGGAACATGACGGAACTTGCCGTTTTCATATCTCTGCGTAGCATGGATACCCCAATGGCTGTGGCATCCAGTACGCTGACCTCCATCTTTTTCTGAAGCAGGCTTTCCATCCCTTTTTTGATATATTTCACAGACTTGCAGACTGTCCATGCTGCCCGCACACCGACAGGCAAAGCCAGCCTTCCTGCCCGCAACAACGCTCGCAGGATCAGTTTTTCCTTATATTCCGCATTTAATTCTCTCCCGGAATGCTCCAGCACCCCTTCCGGAGGCAAAACTGCATCATAACGAAAGGCCTTCAGTCCTTCTATAATATTCTCCCGCTCTCCCGTATAGCAGATCACCGCATCCGCAGTCCGTTCATATACCTTCGTTTCTGTTACACCGGGAAGCTGATGCAGATAATAAAGCAACGTATCCGCCTCTTTACAGGTCATACGCTTCTGCTCCATATGTACACGGATTCTGCCCCTGATTTCATGTTTGATCTTAAAATTCACAAGCTCACCTCCAAAAAAAGCAGGACCACAGACACTCCAAAGGAATGCCCCCACAGCCCTGCCATTTCTGTCATCTTATTCCGCTTCCGCTACGTCAATATTTTCACATTCCACGCAGTTCCATTCCTCTTCCGCTGCTCGCTTTGCATTGATCTCCTTTGCTTCAGCCAGAATATCTTCTGCATTTTCTTGTACGATTGCAGTAGTATCCATCACAAAATCCTTCACGCGCAGTGCCGCCGCAGTGCCATGTACATACGCTCTCTTTGCATCCTTGCTTGCCAGTGCCTTCAGCCCCAGAGAACCAAAGATCACGCCGCCGATGAATACCGGAAAGCTGTCGGACTTGATCGCATCGCCAATACATTCAAAACATTTCAACATATCCATTTCCCCCTCATTTATGCTTATATCCCGTATACATTGTCATCAAAAAACTGAATACACAAAGCCATGCCCAGCGTTTATGACTTTTCATTTTCGCATCGCCCCCACCTTGTTCTCTTTATTGTATAAAAACCATGTGGATTTCTGTACACTTTTCATTTTCATCTTAACAGAGAGTTTTTCAATTAGTCAATTCTAACGAATTCTACTGATATATTTTATCAATTATTCCAGTATTCTCTCACCCTGTACGATGGAGAGCACCCTTTTTCCCTTGATATAGCCGCTTATCTCCAACCCTCGTCTTGTCACTTCATTCCATTCCTCTGCCGTCAGATGAATCTCTTCGCCATCCTCCAGTGTGATCACTGCACCCCCCATTTCTTCTGCTCCGGAAAGCCGATAAATATTTCTCCTATGGATGGCACCGATCTCCTCCAGCATATTTACCGTTCGATAGATGGTAGCCGCTCCGATATTTCGGTTTACCTTAGAGGCACGATAAAGGATCTCCTTACAGCTGCCGCATTCATTTTCCAGAATAATATCTATTACAGCGATCCGCTGCTTGGTCATGCGATAGCCCTGTTCCTTCAGCTTATGTAAAATATTTTCCCGCTGCATCTGTATACGGAAATTTTCCTGTTCCTGCAGCATTTCCTTTCTCCCATCCCCCACGGTGCGGCCTCCATTCTGTTCCTCAGTACAAGTACTTTTGTTAGTATACACTAACTTTTGTTAGCCGTCAAGAACTCCAGCTTCTTCGCATAAAAAAAAGATGGTTTTACCATCTTTTTTTTATGTAGAATGTAGTGTATT
>JAUNCB010000142.1 GCA_030526765.1 Bacillota bacterium | reverse complement strand
TTCGGTGCCCTCTGCTCCCTGCCCTATCTTCTGGCAGGCGGGCCTGCCGCCGCCTTTTCCTATTGGGTGAGCGGACTGGGCTTTGATCTCACCCACTGCATCGGCAATGTGGCGCTGTGTCTGGTGCTGTTCCGTCCCCTGTATGCCCTGCTGGAAAAGCAGATGCCGAAACAACCATCCTGATACACAAAAAGACCCTGCCGGTAAAAAACTACCGCAGGGTCTTTCTTTCATTTTCAGCCCAGTGCCACATCCAGCACCATCATCAGGGAAAAGCCGACTGCAAAAAATATGGTTCCGATATTGGAATGCTCCCCCGCAGACATTTCGGGGATCAGCTCCTCCACCACCACATAAAGCATTGCCCCTGCCGCAAAGGCAAGCAGATAGGGCAGAATGGGCGTAACAAAGGAAGCCAGCAGAATGGTAAGCACTGCGCCCAGAGGCTCCACTGCCCCCGAAAGGGCGCCATAGGCAAAGGCCCTTCCGCTTTTCATCCCATTGCTTTTCAGCGGCATGGAAATGATTGCCCCCTCTGGCAGATTCTGCAAGGCGATCCCCAGAGACAAGGCCAGTGCCGCCGCTGCGGAAATGGTTTCACTGCCGCTCAGCCAGCCTGCCGCCACAACACCCACAGCCATCCCCTCGGGCAGATTATGGAGGGCAACGGCAAATACCATCATGGTATTTTTCCCCAGACTGCATGCCATCCCCTCGGGACAGTCACTGTTCAGATGCAGATGTGGAATGATATGATCCAGCGCCAGCAGAAACAGGAAGCCGCCCCACACACCGATAAAGGCGGGCAGAAACGCCAGCTTTCCCATATGCGCCGACTGATCCATGGCGGGAATGATCAGACTCCATACCGATGCCGCCACCATGACCCCTGCCGCAAAGCCCATCAGGGAACGCTGCAGAGGGCGGCTCATTTCTCCCTTCAGAAAGAATACAAAGCCCGAACCGATCACTGTGCCCAGAAAGGGCAGCAGCACTGCACTCAGTATTTCCGTGTTCATTCCTCTGCCTCCCTTCTGCTGTAACGCTTACAGGCTTCCATTGATTTCATCCGCATAGCGAACGGCTTCCATGGCATCCTTTGCATATTTATCCGCACCGATACGATCGGCATATTCCTGTGTCAGCACAGCGCCGCCCACGACCACCTTACACCAGGGGGCCTCTGTGTGGATCAGCTGAATGGTTTCCTCCATGGCAGGAACGGTGGTGGTCATCAGGGCACTCAGTCCGCACATGGGCGCATGCAGCCGCTGCACCTCCTCCAGAATCTCCTGCGGCGCAATATCTCTGCCCAGATCGGAAACGGCAAAGCCGTAATTTTCCAGCAGAAGCTTCACGATATTTTTCCCGATATCATGAATATCTCCCTTTACCGTTGCCAGTACAAAGCTGCATTTTGCCGCAGCAGGCTCTTTTTCCAGAGACATGGCTGCCTTGATCTTTTCAAAGGCACTCTTTGCCGCCTCTGCCGCCATCAGAAGCTGGGGCAGATACACGGTTTTCGCTTCAAAGCCCTGTCCCACAATATCCAGCGCGGGAATGATCTCCTTCTGTACGATCTCCAGCGGTTTTTCCGTTTCCAGAAGCTTTGCGGTCAGATCGCCCGCCTGCTCCTTCAGCCCTTTCACAATGGCCTTCTGCAACGCAGAGCGAAATTCCTTTTCCTCTGCCGCAGGCTGTGCTGCCGACACCGCTGCCGCAGGCACAAAGGCCGAGGCAAAGCGGATATAGTCTCCGCAGTTTTCATCATAGCCATGAAGGGCACGGTAAGCATAATAGGTTTTCATCATATCTGCGGAATGAGGATTCATGATCGCCGCAGACAGGCCGTTTTCCAGTGCCATAGCAAAGAAGGTGCTGTTTATAAAATCCCGATTGGGCAGCCCAAAGGAAATATTGGACACCCCAAGGGAGGTATGGCAGCCCAGACGATGGCGGATCTCTCTGAGAGAATCCACTGTGGCAAAGGCCGCTTTGGGATCGGCAGAAATGGTCATGGCAAGGGTATCAAAGATGATGTCCTTTTTGGCAATGCCGTATTCTGCCGCTGTTTTCAATATTTTTTCTGCGATCTCCACCCGCTTTTCAGCTGTTTCGGGGATACCGTCCTCATCCAGTGTCAGCGCAACCAGAAGACCGCCGTATTTTTTCACCAGCGGGAAGATCGCCCGCATATTTTCCTCTTTTCCGTTGACGGAGTTGATCATTGCCTTGCCATTATAGCGGCGCAGTGCCTGCTCCATGGCAGCAATATCCGTTGTGTCGATCTGCAGGGGCAGATCAAGGATCGCCTGCAGCTCAAAGGAAACATTTTTCAGCATTTCCGCTTCATCGATCTCAGGCAGACCCACATTCACATCCAGAATATGCACACCCTTTTCCTGCTGGGCAATGCCTTCATTCAGGATATAATCCAGATCCTTTTCCACCAATGCCTGCTTGAAGCGTTTTTTGCCTGTGGGGTTGATCCGCTCCCCGATAAGAACGGGAGAGCCGCCAAACTCCACTGCATGGGTATAGGAAGAAACCCATGTGATATTCTTTTCCGTTACGGGAACGGGCTGCAGAGCTTTTGTTTTTTCCACAGTGGCACGGATATAGTCGGGTGTGGTGCCGCAGCAGCCCCCAACGATCCGTACACCCTTTTCCACCAGTGCCGCCACATCCTCGGAAAATTCCTCGGGCAGCACATCAAATACCGTTTTACCGTCCACATCTCTGGGAAGCCCCGCATTGGGCTTCAGCAGAACGGGAAGAGATGCTTTCTCCAGATATTTCTCCACAATGGGTGCCAGTGCCTTGGGGCCAAGGGAGCAGTTTACACCGATGGCATCTGCACCCATCCCCTCCAGCAGGGCGATCATTGCCTCGGGGGATGCCCCCGTCATCAGCTTGCCGTCCTCACTGTAGGCATTGGAAACCAGCACGGGCAGATCGGAATGCTCCTTTGCCGCCAGCAGTGCCGCCTTGGTTTCATAGCTGTCATTCATGGTTTCGATGAAGATGGCATCTGCACCGTATTTTACCCCCAGTTTTACCGTTTCCGCAAAGAGGGTTACCGCATCCTCAAAATCAAAATCCCCATAGGGCTTTAAGAGTCTTCCCGAGGGACCGATATCCAGTGCAACGAATTTCTCCTGTTTTCCTGTGCTTTCCGCCGCCGCTTTTCGAGCATTTTCCAAAGCGGATTTTACGATCCGCTCCAGCTCCTCCGGATCAAATTTCAGGGTATTTGCCCCGAAGGTATTGGAAATGATCAGATTGGTGCCTGCATCAAAATACATCCGCTGTAATTTTACGATCACCTCGGGATGCTCATAATTCCAGCGCTCAGGATGCTCGCCCGGCTGCAGACCCTCTGCCTGCAGGAGGGTGCCCATGCCGCCGTCCAGATACAGGATATTCTCTTTCATGTATTCTAACAATTTCATATGCTTCATCCTTTGTGGGCGCGGTCCGTTGCCGTACCCGCCTCATATATTCTTTTCTGCCTCCGCCCCGCCGATGCCTGCAATGGCTGTTACCGATTTGGAGGGGGACATCAGCAGACTTTCATTCAGGGTAAGACCGATTTTTCTGGCACAGTCCAGCCCCCGAAACAGCTCCCGCTGCAATTCCAGCGGCAGATCCCCGTAGCCGGGGCTGAAGCGGGGACGCAGCTTGAGTCCCTCTTCCTTCCTTTCTGCACAGAAGGCATCGCAGAGGCTTTCGATCCGTTCCGCACCGATGGCCTGAAAAAACAGTGCCTTTGCGGGCGAAAGGAGGGAATATCTGCGAATCAGACGATCTATGCCGATGCCGATGGTGGCGGCAAACAGGATCGCCTCCTCACAGCCCTCCAGATTTTTTCTGAGTGCCAGAGAATCCGTCTGAAAAAAGCCGATCTCCAGTGTTGTTTCTGTTCTGCGAATGGGAAATCTGCCCCAGCAGACCTGATAGCTGAGCCCTGCCAGTGCCTCCGTCAGACATTCCGAAAAAAGTGCTTTTTCTCCCTCGGAAATGGTCTGGGGTGCCGTGCCTGCATAGCGCAGACATTCCCGTTCATTGACTATCGGTGCAGGATATTTCTTCGTGTATATCATCAGCCCAGAAATTCCTTCACATTCGCCAGGATCATTTCTGCAACCTCAGGCTTATTCATGGTATATACATGGATATTTTTCACACCGTTGGCATACAGATCAATGATCTGCTCCGTTGCATAGGCAATGCCTGCCTGCATCATGGCGCCTTCATTGTTACCGAATCTTTCCATTACAGCCTTGAAGTGCTTGGGAATAAAGCAGCCGGACATCTGCAGAGAGCGTTCCATCTGGTTTGCATTGGTAACAGGCATGATGCCGGGGATCACAGGGACGGAAACGCCTGCTTCTCTCAGCTTATACAGATAGGTATAGAAAATAT
>JAUNCB010000003.1 GCA_030526765.1 Bacillota bacterium | reverse complement strand
TCCTGAAGCTTCTGGATGTAGGTGTGCAGGGGCTGATCATTCCCGATGTGCATACGGTGGAACAGGTGCAGGAGATCGTGGATTATGCAAAATATTTCCCCGTTGGCAAACGAGGCTTCTGTCCTTCCCGCAAGGATGGCTGGGGCTTTGATGAAATGGCACAGCAGTCTGTTCCCGATCAGATGCTTTACTGGAATGAACAGGTGCTGGTGATCCCCCAGTGCGAAACCGTCGGTGCGCTGGAGCATATCGAAACCATCGTAAATATGGATGGGGTAGACGGTATCTTCATTGGCCCCTTCGACCTTTCCATTTCCATGGGGATCCCCGGTCAGTTCAGCCACCCCGATTTCGTTGCTTCTCTGGAAAGAGTGCAGAAGGCGTGCAGGGATGCAGGCAAATTCTGTATGATCTTCGCAGGGGCGCCTGCCGCTGTGGCAGAACGCTTCCAGCAGGGCTATGATTCCGTTGCCTATGGTCTGGATGCCTCCGTTCTGATCTCTGCATTCCGGACAAATCTGGCAGATATTCGTTCCAAAATCTGATATTCTGCATTACAAAAGGGAATCTTCCGAAATGGAGGATTCCCTTTTTCTCTTTCCTGCTTTGCCTGCAGCACTTTTTTTATCGCATTTCCCGATGCAGCTTTTTGCGGACAACGAGGAAGAACATCACCAGCGTAAAGCTGGCACCGATCAGATCGGAGACAGAGCCTGCATAGAAGATATGCTCCACAGGCAGGAGCCTTGGCATTGTCAGCAGCAGGATGATATACAGCGTTTTGCGAAAGAGGGACAGAGGCAGGGCATATTTCACCTTCCCCATGGCTGTCAGCCCGTCCACATAGGCATACTGCACTGCGATCCCCACCAGTCCCAGACAGAACCGACGGATGCAGCCCACACAGACCGCCATGACCGCCGCATCCCGCAGGAAAAGACCTGCAAAGGTCTGGGGGAAGCACAGAACCAGAAGCTGCATCCCGCCAATATAGGCAAGGCAGACCCAAAGCACATAGGTAAAGGTCTGATCCAGCTTCTTCGTTTCTCTGGCACCGTAAAAATAGCCGTATAAGGTGCCGCAGCCCTGAGTGATCCCTGCCGCAGGACAGCTGATGATGGTCAGGATACTCTGGATCACTGCCGCACAGGTAATATAGGCTGTGCCGTTTACACCCCCATACTGTCTGAGGGATGCATTCAGTATGATGACCACACCATTATCCAGAATCGTGATCAGAAAGGGCATCATGCCCACCAGAACAATTTTCTTCATCACAGAAAGATCATATCCGCCCAGCTCCAGACGGATCGGCACCTTTTTCCGCCTTAAATACCAGAGGGTGAACAGTGCCATGGCTGCCTGCGCCGTCACCGTAGCCACCGCAGCCCCCTCTATCCCCATATCCAGTCCAAAGATCAGGATAGGGTCAAGGATCAGATTTGTCACTGCGCCGATCACAACAGAAAGCATCCCCGCACGGGAAAAGCCCTGCGCCAGTATGAAATGATTCATACCGATCCCCAGCAGCGGAAAGATCGTTCCTGCGGCATAAATGGTAAAATATCTGCTTGCCAGAGGATACATGCTGTCATCGCAGCCCAGAAGATACAGAAGCGGTCTTTTGAACACCAGTGCCGCTGCCGTCACGACCAAACTGATCAGCACCAGCATCACAAAGGCATTATTCACAGGCTTTTTTGCGCCCTCCATATCCTTCTGCCCCAGTCGGATGCTCATCTGCGAGGCACCGCCGACCCCCACCATATAGGCAAAGGCAGAGATCGCCGTCAGTGCAGGGGCACAGATGCCGATGCTTGCCAGCGCCAGATCCCCCACCTCGGGGATCCGCCCCACAAAGATGCGGTCTACGATGCTGTAAAGAATATTAAAGAACTGGGCAAACATGGCAGGAATGCCCAGCTTGATCACTAAGCTTTTTACAGGGGTCTCATCAAAAAAGGTATTGATGCCCCGCTCTTTTGTTTGTTCCATGAAAATTCCTCGTTTCTACGAAAAACGACCTCTTTCGAGGTCGTTTGATTGCCGTTTTATTGCGGAAATCCTGATTTTGCGTTAAGCCCTTATCTTCCGCCTAAGTTATCGGGAATATCCAGAATCAGTTTTCTGCAGTGAGGGCACAGCTGCCCTTCCAGCTTGGCATCGCCCATAAAGCTTTTCGCCAGCAGATATTCCTGCTTTTTGCCTGTCTCGGGATCCACGGTTTTCCACTGCACAAATCTGCCGGAAACCATCATACCCTCGGACATTTCATTCTGACAAAAAGGACATTTCATATTGCCTCACTCCTTATTCATTCTCCACCGGTGTCAGCACGGTGTTTTCGGTTGCATCCCCCTTGATACGGTATTCACTGTCCTTGGGCAGTGTGTTTGCAGTCATCACGCCCGAAGCCGTTACCACATCAGGTTTTTCTGCATCCGTAAATTCGATCACCAGATATTCTGCATCTGCATCAGGCTTTGTGCCGAACAGACCCTGCGGAATGCCCGCATAGTAGATCAGGAACGCATCCTGCTCTTCCTCTGCCTCTCCCAGAAGCACCTTCACTTCTTCTCTTGTCATACCCGCAAAGCGTGTACGATCCACCAGATCCTTCAGCATCAGCTGACGACTGTTGCCCTGATAATTCACCCATTTTTCTGTTTCAAAGCCGGTTCTGGTATCGTGCATTCTGCCGCCGATGAAAACCGCCACTGCCAGAATCACCAGCACCGCTACAATGATCTTATCTTTCATTTTCAGTTCCATTTTAAAGTCCTCCTCAGGAAATCCATTTGAAGCCCTTATAGTATCTCAGCACGACCTTCCCCAGGATCTCATCCTCATGTACAAAGGTGTTTTCCCAGTAGCGGGAATCCAGCGAATGGTTTCGGTTATCCCCCAGCATAAAGCAGCAGTCCTCCGGAACCGTCACAGGCCCAAAATTGCCGTAGGTCTCTTCGGGGAGATAGGTCTCCTCCAATACCTGTCCATTCACATAAACCACACCGTCAAACAGTTCGACCGTATCCCCCTCCACACCAATGATGCGTTTTACATAGAGGGTTTTGCCGCTGGGATCATCGGGATAGCGAAACACGGCAACATCGCCCCGCTCCGGCTCGCTGAACCAGTAGGATGTTCTGAGGGCAAGGATCCGATCCCCCGTCATAATGGTATTTTCCATGGAGCCGGTAGGCACCTCCGCATTCACGATCAGAAAGGAATTGACCGCCGCTGCCAGCACGGCTGCCAGCAGGATCGTTTTCAGCCAGCTGATGGCTTCTGTTTTTACTGTACTGCTCATCTCATCCTCTCCTTCGGAGCGATTATTTCAGGAAGCCGTTGATGATCTGCGCTTCCGCTTCATCCTCAGTCAGCCCCAGTGTCATCAGCTTTGTCAGCTGATCCCCTGCGATCTTGCCGATGGCAGCCTCATGGATCAGAGAAGCATCCACATGGTTTGCTGTAATTTCAGGCTCTGCCGCCACAATGCCGTTATCCATGATGATCGCATCACATTCGGAATGACCATAGCAGTCTGCATTGCCGTTGATCTTGGAGCGGAACAGCTGTCTGGAATTGTCCTTTGCTACGGAACGGGAAATCAGCTTTGCGCTGGAGCCTGTACCATTCAGATCCACATCAAAGGATGTTTCCGCATACTGATCTCCGTGGGTCATGATCTTTTCACGGATGATCATGGTTGCACCCTCTGCCAGCTTCGCGCTGGAGATACGCTTTGTGGAGTCCACGCCCTTCAGCTGTACGGTATCCATTTCGATATATGCATTTTCCTCTGCTTCAATATGGGTCTGGGGATTGATGATGCGTTTACCGTTGCCGTCCCCGTCGCCAATGTGTTTTTCTTCATAAATGATTTTTGCATTCTTGCCTACGAAGAAACGATGGATGCCTTCGTGGATGGAATCGTCACAGCCGCAGTTATGGATGCCGCAGCCTGCAATAATTCTGATCTCTGCACCCTCGCCGATATGGAAATCATTGTAGGCGATATCATGCACCCCGTCCGCTGTGATCAGCGCAGGGATGTGTACATTTTCATTTTTTGTAAAGGGCTTTACATAAATATCAATGCCTGCTCCGTTGGGCTTGGGCACGATATCAATGTTTTCGGAGGAGCTTCTGCCCTCGCTCTTGCCGTTATTACGAATATTGAATGCACCTGTGGTGGGGATCATGCCGGAAACCTCACTCAACAGGTTTTTTACGATGTCATTCAGCATTATTTGTTACCTCCCATTAAAACTCTGCAGCCTGTTTCCAGACCAAACAGACCGGGCAGCACTTCTTCCTTTGTGCCGATCTGCTTCACTTCCCCTGCACTGAGCAGCACCACCTGATCGGCGATGTCCAGAATTCTTTCCTGATGGGAAATGATCATGATGGAGCCCTGGATCTCTTCGTGCATTTTTTCAAACACATCGATCAGATTCTTGAAGCTCCACAGGTCGATGCCCGCTTCGGGTTCATCGAACAGAGTCAGTTTTGTTTTTCTTGCCATAACCGTTGCGATCTCGATACGCTTCAGCTCGCCGCCGGACAGGCTGCTGTTTACCTCACGGTCGATATAATCCTTTGCGCACATACCAACGGACGCCAGATACTGGCAGGCATCTGCCGTGGACAGTTCCTGACCGCTTGCCAGCGTGATCAGATCCTTTACCGTTACGCCCTTGAAACGAACGGGCTGCTGAAAAGCAAAGCTGATACCTGCTCTTGCTCTTTCTGTGATGCTCATGCCTGTGATATCCTGTCCGTCCAGCAGGATCTGGCCGCTGTCAGGTGTCACAATACCGGCAATGATCTTCGCCAGTGTGGACTTACCGCTGCCGTTAGGCCCTGTGATTACAATAAATTTTCTGTCATCAATGCTCAGATTAACATTGTTGAGAATCTGCTTGCCCTCTGCAGAGAAGCAGATATTCTTCAGTTCCAGCATAGTATGATTCCTCCTGTTTTATGAACGATTTCTTTTCGAAATATTCTTACTCTCTCATTTTGGCATTTTCCGACTTTCTAAAAAATGACAGAAAACGCTAACTTAGATTATACCGCCGAACCCCACAAACTGTCAATGTTTTTGCCCGTTCCGCCTCCCTTTCGGCGGCAAAAATAAGGAATAAAAGCCTTTCTCTTGAAAGGATTTCACGGATATGGTAAAGTTATCACAGTAAATTGAAATTTTCTGAAGAAAAGGAGAAATCTTATGCTCGGTTTTCATACAGACGGCATTCGTTTTTTCGGCGCATCGGAATCCCTTCTGGCAAAGGCGAAAAAACACAAACTGCCCGTCATCAATAAATCCACAACAAACACACTGGTTTTTGCGGTCAATACGGCAGAGCCTCTGACCAAAAAGCTGTATATCACATCCTTTCTGGCACCCCAGGCACCCTGGTTTTCCTGCTATACGGGCGATACAGAACGCCCTGCGGATTATTCCCTGCATTTTGCCACAGAGGATGATCTCTTTGATTTTATCCTTGCCATGTATTACTGCTCTCAGGGCTTCCTGCATCTGGATTTCGACCTGCCCGAGCTGGTGGCAAAGCTGAATCCCGGCCCCGAATATACCATTCGCTCCTTTGAGGAAAAGGATTTCTCTCAGATCGGGGAAGGCTCCTTTGCAGCCTGCTTCTGCTTTCTGGAAGGCGGCTTTATGGAAAGCGACCGCCTTTTCGGTAAGCTGACCAAGGAATACGGTGTTGGGGCGGATAAGATCCTCTTGGCCGGCTCCTTTGATTCCAAATATCAGTTCCTGCGCACCTTTATCCCGCAGAAATAAGTTTTCCTTTACGGCGGCAGAAAACAATGCTAGAATAAAACCTGTAAAAAGGAGATTCCTTTTTATGCAAATACACAGAGTAGAGTTTTGCGCGTGAAGTGTCCGGTGGACGGGGAGTTGTCATCGGAACGAAAAAAGGCGTGTCCTTTTGCGATGCAGAACCCGCATCCCGCTGTTTCATAATGAAGATGAAGTGTTTCGCCTCTTTATTATCCTTACAGCCAGACCTGTTGTACAGGTGGTATTTGCGTGTGATAATAGAGGGGCGATTTGTTTTTCTCAAACAAAAAAGCCCTCCTGTTTCTATGGTAAAAATGAAAAAGGAGGTTTTTTCATGTCCGAAAAGAAAATCAGCCGTACCCATCGGCTGGTACTGATGGCAATGCTGGCAGCGGTGCAGATCGTGCTTTCCCGCTTTCTTTCCATCAATCTCTGGAATCTGAAGATTGGTTTTGCCTTTGTGCCGATTGCGCTGGCAGGTATGCTGTTGGGGCCTCTGGGCGCAGGGCTGACAGGGGTGATCGCCGATCTGATCGGGGCAACTCTCTTTCCCAGCGGTGTATTCTTTCCAGGCTTTACGCTGACAGCCTTTATCACAGCCTTCGGCTACGGCTTCTTCCTGTATCAAAAACAGGATATGCCCCATATTCTGGGCGCTGTGCTGTTTTCCGAGATCGTGGGCACCATTTTGCTGAATACCAAATGGCTGTCCATTCTCTATGGCACACCCTTTCTGCCTACCATGATCCCCAGACTGGGACAGGCAGTGGGTATGACTGTAGTAGAAATCATTGTGATCCGACTGCTGGCAAAGTATGTTCCTCAGCTGAAAAAAGCAATATAAAAAGGAGTGTCTTATGACACTCCTTTTTTGATACTCGTTTTCAAATACGCCGTGCCTTCATTCATAAAATGTCGCTTTGCGCCATTTTATTCATTGGGGCTGGCGCCCTATAAATTTGCATGAAATGTCAGAGATGAAAATAAATTTTCCTCCTGCCCTTTCTCTGCAAATTTGCACGGCTTTTAGTTTGCAAAGTTGTTGAAATAATTCTGAACCAGAACGATAGGTGTACCCTTATCACCGGAACCGCTTGTCAGGTCGCACAGGGAACCGATCAGGTCTGTCAGGCGGCGGGGTGTTGTACCCTCGGAAGCCATGTTGCCCTTCAGATCGCCTTCTTTTTCCTTGATCGCTGCCTTGATAGCATCTGCCAGTGCTTCACCGCTCAGGTTTGCAAAGTCGTTATCTGCCAGATATTTCAGTTTCAGTTCGTTGGGCAGACCGATCAGACCGTCTGTATAGCCTGCGCCTACAACGGGGTCAGCCAGTTCCCAGATCTTGCCAACAGGATCCTTGAATGCGCCGTCACCGTAGATCATCGCTTCCACCTTTACGCCTGTGCGTGCCAGAATTTCCTTCTGGATATTTTCTGCCACTTCCTGTGCATTGTTGGGGAACAGCTTTACTGTGCCTTCTGTTGCTTTATTGGAGCCCAGAAGACCATATTCTGCATTGTAGCCGCTGCCGTTTACGGGTGCGTTCAGAATATCTGCCAGTGTCAGAACTGTTTCGCCGCCCTTAGCCAGAATGCGGCGTCTGGAACGTTCTCTGGAGTGAATGTCACAGCACAGTACGTTCTTTGTGTATTTTACGATCGCTTCTGCATGGTTTGCGAATACGATCTCTGCTTCTGCGCCTTCTTCTTCGATCAGGCCTTTGTAGTATTCTACATAGTCAACGCCTGTGAAGGGGTGCTTGATGTAGCCAAATGCCTTGCGGTAATCCTCCAGAGACAGTACATCTGTGTAGGGATTTACGCCGCTTTCATCCAGCAGATCCATATCAAACAGGTGGTTGCCCACTTCATCAGAGGGGTAGCTCAGCATCAGAACGACCTTTTTTGCGCCCTTTGCGATACCTCTCAGACAGATCGCAAAACGGTTTCTGCTGAGGATGGGGAATACAACACCAACCGTTTCACCGCCCAGCTTTGCCTTTACATCTGCTGCAATGTCTTCTGTTTTTGCATAGTTCCCTGCTGCACGGGCAACAACTGCCTCTGTTACAGCAATAACGTCTCTTTCCTGCAGCTGGAAGCCATCCTGCTCTGCCGCTGCCAGAACAGAATCCGCTACGATTTTAACGATATCGTCGCCTTCGCGAACGATGGGTGCTTTAATACCTCTGGAAATTGTTCCTGCCATAGTGTAAAACCTCCTGAAACAAACATTTATTTCTCACAGGCACTTCGCCTGCTCTGAAGCCTTAAAAATCCAGTATTTACGGGCGGTGAAACAAATCACCGCTGACGCTTTCATTCTATCAAGAAACGCTCCCCTTTGTCAATAATCACGCCCCCGTTGTCCATAAAAATATCTTATACACCCCATAATGTTTTCGCAAAAAAGCAGGCATCCCGTTATAGAATGCCCGCCCGCCGTGTTCTTATTTGTCGTACATTTTCACTGCTGTTTCCAGAGCGATCTCCATCATCTGTGTGAAGGAGTTCTGGCGTTCCTCTGCTGTGGTTTCTTCCCCTGTGATCAGGTGGTCGGAAATGGTAACCAGAGCCAGCGCACGCTTGCCCAGTCTTGCCGCTGTCAGATACAGGGCTGTGGATTCCATTTCTACTGCCATTGTGCCCATTTTGGACCACATGATGGTTTCTTCCTTACCGCCTTCGCTGTAGAAGGTATCGGAGCAGAGAAGGTTACCAACCTTCATATCAATGCCTTTTTCCTTTGCAGCATCCACTGCTGTGGAAAGCAGTGTGTAGTCTGCTGTAGGTGCCAGTGTGCCGGGCATACCGTACTGGTCTGCAAAGTTGGAGTTTGTGTTGGAGCCGATGCCTGCAACAATGTCTCTGATTTTCAATTTTTCTGTAATCGCACCTGCAGAGCCGATACGGATGATGTTTTCCACACCGTAGAATGCAAACAGCTCATAGCTGTAGATGCCGATGGAAGGGCAGCCCATGCCGCTTGCCATTACAGAAACTTTTTTGCCTTTATATGTGCCTGTGTAGCCCAGAATGCCGCGCACGCTGTTTACCTGCACTGCATCCTCCAGAAATGTTTCCGCAATGAATTTTGCACGAAGAGGATCCCCGGGCATCAGAACGGTTTTTGCGAAATCATTGTCTTTTGCGTTAATATGAGGTGTTGCCATAATTGTCTGCCTCCTTATATTTGAAAAATAACCATAGGTTTTATACTATCACTATACCAGTTTTTTTCGGATTTGAAAAGAAGAAAACAGCCCTTCGCCCTTATTCCTTTTACTGCCGCCTTTCCAGTTCCAGAAGAAATTCCTTCTTTTCCAGTCCGCCTGCATAACCCGTTAATCTGCCGTCCGCGCCAATGACCCGATGGCAGGGGATCAGGATGCCGATGGGATTTTTATGATTCGCCATGCCCACCGCACGGGCAGCCCCGGGCTTCCCGATCGCTTTGGCGATCTCGCCGTAGGTTCTTGTTTCCCCATAGGGGATATTTTGCAGTGCTTCCCATACCCTCTGCTGAAAGGGCGTTCCCATGGGCTGCAGCGGCAGATCGAATTCCCTTCTCTCCCCCGCAAAGTATTCCGTCAGCTGCTCATAGCAGCATCGGATCCCTTCCGTTTCCTCCTGCACCGCATCTGTCGGTATCTTCGTCCATGTCACTCTTGTGATACAGCCCGCCCCTTCTCCGATGCAGAGGGTTCCAAGGGGTGTTTCATAAAACCAGATCCGTTCCATCTCAGCCATCCTTCCGCAGGCTTCGCAGCAGGGCGATCTCTTTGGCATAGCCCTCCGCTTCATTGGGGGTTTCCAGATAAAAGGGCAGGTGCCGCAGCTTCGGATGATTGATTATGGCTGTGATGCCTGCCAGTGTCAGTGCCCCCTCGCCAATCTTTTCATGCCTGTCCTTATGGCTGCCCATGGGGTTTTTGCTGTCATTCAGATGAATCGCCTTCAGCCTGTCCAGACCGATGATATCATCAAATTCCTGCAATACCCCCTCCAGATTTCCGATGATATCATAGCCGCCGTCATAAACATGGCAGGTATCCAGACAGATGCCCATCCGCTCCTTCTGCTCCACTCTGTCAATGATGGCCCTCAGTTCTTCAAAGCTTCTGCCAACCTCACTGCCCTTGCCCGCCATGGTTTCCAGCAGGATAGGCGTTTTTCCGCCTGCCGACAGGATATCATTCACCACATCGGCGATCATGGGAATGGCCGCTTCCGCTCCCTGCTGTACATGGCTGCCGGGATGAAAATTAAACATCACATCCTCCAGCAGCTCCAGGCGGGCGAGATCCTCCTTCATCTTGCTTCTGGCAAACTCCCGCAGCTCAGGCTTCGCCGCACAGGGATTCATGGTATACGGTGCATGGGCAAGCAGTGTTCCGAAGCCCTTTTCCCTGTGAAAGGCGTTATATTGTGCCACATCCTCCAGATCCAGCGGCTTCACCGAGCCCCCTCTGGGATTTCGGGTGAAAAACTGAAATACATTGCAGCCCAGCCTTTCCCCCTCCTTCCCCATGGCAAGATAGCCCTTGGCAGAGGAAAGGTGACAGCCGATCCAAAAGGTCTCTGTTTTCTTTTTTTCCATCGCTTCTCCTCCTCAGCCCAGATAATATACAATATTGGTAAATTCCGTGGTAATTTCTTTTCGATTCAGATAGGTATGGGGCTGACTGCAGTCGAAATGAATGAAATCCCCCTCCTCCAGAATGTATTCCTCTCCGCAGTAGCAAAGGATCATTTCTCCCTTTGTCACCAGCACATATTCATGGGTATTGGGGCCGTGCCCCTCCGAGGTGAATTCTCCCGCCGGCTCCAGCTCGCTGTTGAAAAATTCAAAATCTCTGGCAGGGTTTGCCGTGCTGTAATGATACACCCGATAGCCTGTTTCCATATCCAGAAGAGCGCTTTCCCCCTTCCTTATGATACGGGGTGCTTCGATCTGCAGATCGATCAGCTTTGTATAGGAAACCTGCAGCCCTCCGGCGATCTTCCACAGGGTATTGATGGTCGGGCTGGATTCGGCCTTTTCGATCTGGCTCAGCATGACCTTACTGACACCGGAAAGCTCCGCCAGTTTTCCGAGGCTCAATCCCCGCTCCGCCCGCAGCCGTTTCAGGTTCATTGCAATGATCTCATTTAACTGCATTTCTCTGCCTCCTTTCCTGCATTCCATTTTCCTTATCCCAAGTATACCATAATTCAGAAAAAAATCGAGTTTCTTCTTGAAAGTCCCTATTCTGCACCGTATAATGTACTGCGTTGACAAAAACCAAAGAATAAACAAAAGGATGCGTAATATAATGAAAGAACAATGTATCGCTTTTTTTAAAAAAGAAACGATCCTCTGCATTTCCGGGGCTCTGGCGGTGGTTTCCGCCTTTATCATTCCGCCGGATGCAGGCTATCTGGAATATTGTGATATACGGGTGCTGGTGCTGCTTTTCTGTCTGATGGCAGTCATGGGGGGCTTTCAGCAGCTGGGGGTCTTTGACCGCATGGCAAATCTCCTGCTGGCACGGGCAAGAAAAATGCGGCAGCTTGCCACCACGCTGGTCATGCTCTGCTTCTTCTCCGCCATGTTCGTCACCAATGATGTTGCCCTCATCACCTTTGTCCCCTTCACCATTTTGCTGCTGGAGCGGGCAGGGCTACCAGAAAAGATGATCCCCTTTATCGTAATGCAGACCATTGCCGCCAATCTGGGCAGTATGCTGACACCGGTAGGTAATCCCCAGAATCTTTTTCTCTACACCATTTCCGGCATGAGCATCGGCGAATTCTTCGCCGTGACCGTGCCCTATGTGGCGGTCTCCTACTTCTTCCTTTATGTATTCTGTTATTTTCAGGGCAGAACGCCGCTGAAAACAGAAAAACAGGAGCCGAAAAAGCAATGGTCTGTACAGGAAAAGGTCTTTCTGCTGTCACTGGGCGTTTTATTCCTCCTCTGCCTTCTGGCTGTATTCCATGTGGCACCCTATCAGGCGATCCTGCTGGTGATCCTGCTCTGGTTCCTCTTCTTCCAGAAGGGCATCCTGAAGGGGCTGGATTATAATCTGCTGCTGACCTTTGTCTTCTTCTTTGTTCTGATCGGCAATCTGGGGCGCATCTCCCTTGTGCGGGAAACCCTGCAGTCCCTCCTTATCGGACGGGAAGTGATCGTCTCCTTCCTTGCCAGCCAGTTCATCAGCAATGTTCCTGCGGCGGTGCTCCTTTCGGAATTCACCACCAGATATGATCTGCTCATCGCCGGTGTCAATATCGGCGGGCTGGGCACACTGATCGCTTCTATGGCAAGCCTGATCTCCTATAAATATTACGCACAGGCAGAGGGGGCAAAAAAAAGGCAGCTATATGCTTTCCTTTACCGCCATGAATATCCTCTTCGCAGTGATCCTTCTGGCTGTATACTTCCTGATCCCCTATATACCCGAAATTCACCTTCCCAGCTTCTTCTAAGCACAAAAATGCCCTGTTCCTATAAGGAACAGGGCATTTTTATGTCTGATTATTTCTGAACGGGCAGTTCTTTTGCACCGTATGCTTTACGGATCACCAGAACAACGAGTGCCATAGAGATCAGTGCCACGGGCAGGTTGATCATCCAGTTCTGAACGAAACCTGCGATCACATAGTTCACTGCTGTTACCGCTGCAACAGTCAGAGCGTAAGGCAGCTGTGTGGAAACGTGGTTCACGTGGTCACACTGTGCACCTGTGGAAGCCATGATGGTTGTATCGGAGATAGGAGAGCAGTGGTCACCGCAAACCGCACCGGCCAGTGTAGCTGCTACTGTGATGATCAGCAGTTCACTTGCAGGGTCCATGATAGGCACTACGATAGGCAGCAGGATACCGAATGTACCCCAGGATGTACCTGTTGCAAATGCCAGGAATACAGCGATACAGAATACGATCACAGGGATCAGATTTGTCAGTACGCCTGTGCTGTTTTCCAGAATACCGGCTACGAATACATCCGCCCCCAACAGACCTGTAACGCCGGACAGTGTCCATGCGAATGTCAGGATCATGATCGCAGGTACCATTGCCTTGAAGCCTTCGGGCAGACAATCCATGAACTGACGGAAGGTCAGAACCTTACGAGGGATGTACAGGAAGAATGTGATCAGCAGTGCTGCAGCAGAGCCCAGCATCAGACCTGTTGCTGCATCACAGTTTGCGAATGCATCGATGAAGGTTTCGCCCTCAAAGAAGCCGCCTGTGTAGATCATACCGATAACGCAGGAAATGATCAGAACGATTACAGGCAGGATCAGGTCGATTACCTTGCCGTTGCCAACGGGAGCCTGTGCTGCATCCGCACCTGCATAGGGTCTTGCATCTGTTGTGTACAGGTCATCGTTCAGCTGTGCATTTCTTTCATGCTCCAGCATGGGACCGAAGTCTGTGTTTGTCAGTGTCAGGATCACCATTGTCAGAATTGTCAGCAGGGCATAGAAATTATAAGGGATCGCTCTGATGAACAGATCCAGACCATTCACGCCTTCTACCACACCGGCTACCGCAGCAGCCCAGGAGGAAATAGGAGCGATGATACAGATAGGAGCCGCTGTTGCGTCGATCAGATACGCCAGTTTTGCTCTGGAAACCTTATGTGTGTCTGTTACAGGTCTCATAACGGAACCTACTGTCAGACAGTTGAAGTAGTCATCTACGAAGATCAGACAGCCCAGCAGGGAAGTACCCAGCATTGCGCCTGTTCTTGTTTTGAAGGTTTTGGAAGCCCATCTGCCGTATGCAGCAGAGCCGCCTGCTTTGTTCATCAGTGCAACGATGATACCCAGAATAACCAGGAAGATCAGGATGCCTACGTTCCAGCTGTCAGACAGCTTTGCCAGCATGCCGCCGTCTGTGCTGTTTGTGAAGATGGTCAGGTAAGCCAGCTTGGGATCAAAGTTCGCATAGAACAGACCGCCTACTACGATACCGATGAACAGGGAGGAATAAACCTCCTTTGTGATCAGCGCCAGAACGATCGCTACCAGTGGAGGTACCAGAGACCATGCTGTTGCATACATGTTGCTTACGTATTCTGCTTCTGCTTCGCCGCCGAATACGGTCATGGACATGGCAAGTGCTACCAGTGTAACCACTGCGAAAATGCCAAGCCATCTGCTTCTGAGATTTGTTTTGGTTTTCATAACCCTTCTCCTTTCGGGAAAATAATAATGATAAAAATAAATAAGATAATTGCGCTATTTTGCTTTTCCCCGAAATGTTCCGAAGAAAAACAAAACAGCCGTGCGCAAGCGCACGGCGTCATTTTCACAGAATGGTGTGACTGATTTCCGATAGCGCTCCACATAAGTGACAGTACATTACATATTCTGCAATGTCCCAGCCGCTTTCCCCAAAATGGGCAGAGAAAACAGCTTCGGCAACGCTGCCTTTCCCTTCCCGCCGCCCACAGCTTCTTGGAAGGATACTCATCAGCATTGCACCTCTATCTTTGCCTGATTCTTGTCAAGCTTCTTTTGGTTTAACACATTTCCCCCTTAAAGTCAAGCCTTTCCGCAAAAAAGCTCCTTTTCCTGCCCTTTCTGCCAGAAGAACAGGGGGAACCCTGCCCATGCCCTGCTCATATCATGGAAAAAAGAGGTGATTTTTCATGTATCCCTATTTCCAGAAAACGATTTCTGCCGCCGAAATGCCGCCCAATCCCCTATCCGATTTCCTGTCGGAAAATCCCGCCTTCGGCACGCTGCTCTTTCAGGTGCAGGGCGGGCAGGGCGCCTTCCCTATTGCCCACGCAGCCGTAACGCTGACAAAGGAATTACAGGAGGGGCAGCTTCTTTCCTTTACCCTCACCACCGATGAAAGCGGACGGACAGAGCCCCTTTCTCTGCCCGCTCCCCGGCGCATTTTATCCCAGAAGCCAGGGAGCGAAGCCGTTTATGCCACCTATCAGGCAAAGGTCACTGCAGCGGGCTATCTGCCCGTAACCATCCGTGATCTGCCTGTGTTTGACGGCATCACCACCATACAGCCTGTTCGCCTCTCTCCCGATTTCGGGCAAAACACCGCCGAAGGGGAGATCATCGAGGACAAAGCACCGCAGCTATAAATCAATTACTATAAAATATAGAAAAGAGGTGTATCCCTATGGGCGCTCAGCAGCTTCCCTTTATCCCCGAAGCCATCACCGTGCATCTGGGGCTTCCCGATCAGCCTGCGGAAAATGTGACCGTTTCCTTTCCCGATTATATTAAGAATGTGGCTTCCAGCGAGATCTACCCCACATGGCCCGAAGCATCTATCCGTGCCAATATCTATGCACAGATCACCTATGCCCTGAATCGGGTCTATAATGAATTCTACCGATCGCAGGGCTATGACTTCGACATCACATCGGAAACCCAGTTTGACCAGAAATTCATCAAGGGGCGGGATATTTATGAAAATATCAGCCGTATCGTGGATGAGATCTTCAATGATTATGTGGTACAGCAGGGGCGCATCGACCCTTATTTCACTGCATACTGCAACGGCACCACCTCCACCTGCGCAGGCCTTTCCCAGTGGGGAACGGTCTATCTGGCGGAGCAGGGGCTGACTCCCTATGAAATTCTGCAGTATTACTATGGGGCAGACATCGGCATACTGGAGAATGCCCCCATCCGCTCCAATATCCCCACCTATCCGGGTATCCCTTTGCGGGTGGGCTCCTCGGGGAACGATGTGAAAACCATTCAGCTGCAGCTGAACCGCATCCGAAAGAATTTCCCCGCCATTCCTCAGATCCCCAATCCCAACGGGGTGTTCGGCATCGCCACCCGCAATGCTGTGGAAACCTTTCAGCGCATCTTTAATCTTGCCGCAGACGGCATCGTGGGCAAAGCTACATGGTATCAGTTAAAGTATATCTACAGCGGGGTGAAGCGGCTGAACGAACTGACCAGCGAGGGGCTCACCATCGAAGAGGTGACCCGCCCCTATCCCGAGGTGCTGCGGGAGGGGGATACGGGCATCGCCGTCCGTTCCCTGCAGTATTATCTCTCCGTGCTTTCCTATTTCAGTGACGGAGCGATCCCCGCTGTTTCCATTGACGGCATTTTCGGCCCTGCCACCACTGCCTCCGCCTTTTCCTTTCAGACGCTGACAGGGCTGCCTGCTGACGGCATTGTCGGCCTTGAAACATGGATTCGGCTGGAAGAAGCCTATCAGGATATCCTTGCCAGTCTGCCGCCGGGCATCGAAGGGGATAAGGCAAAGCCCTA
>JAUNCB010000141.1:1344-4471 GCA_030526765.1 Bacillota bacterium | reverse complement strand
AGGATTATCCATAGAAAAACCTTTTGAAATTGATTAAAAAACTGGCATTGTTATGAAAGGATTTTTGTGTTATACTCTTAGTAATTTGGCGGAGTAAAGGAGAGAAGCATATGGAAAAGAAGGAAATCTTTCGTTATATCGATCATACTCTGTTGAAACAGGAAGCAAAATGGGAGCAGATCGAAAATCTATGTAAAGAAGGCATGGAATGGGGAACGGCTTCTGTTTGTATCCCGCCTTCCTTTGTCAGACAGGCAGCCGTATTTGTGGAAGGGAAACTGCCCATCTGTACAGTCATCGGCTTTCCCAATGGCTATCAGACCACAGCAGTAAAGGCCTTTGAAGCGAATCAGGCAGTGAAGGACGGCGCAGCGGAGATTGATATGGTTATCAATATCGGCTGGGTGAAGGAAGGAAGATATGAGGAAATCCTGACAGAGATCAATGCGGTGAAGGAGGCCTGCGAGGGCAGACTTCTGAAGGTCATTATTGAAACCTGTCTTCTGACAGAGGCGGAAAAGATCGCACTGTGCGATGTGGTGAGCCGCTCTGATGCAGAGTATATCAAAACCAGCACAGGCTTTGCCGGCGGCGGAGCAACACTGGAGGATATTCAGCTGTTTCACAGATATGTGACAGGAGAAACAAAGATCAAGGCAGCGGGCGGAATCAAATCCGTTTCCGATGCAGAGGCATTTCTTGCAGCCGGAGCAGACAGGCTGGGCACAAGCTCACTGCTTTCCATGCTGCAGAAGGAAATCTGAACAAGCCCATAGATGCGCAAAGCGTATAGTGATAGAAAACAGAAATATGGGAAAACAAAAAAAGGGAGGAATATACAATGAGTTTATTCAAAAAATTTACAGCAATGGCAATGGTAGCAACAATGGCACTGGGTGTAGCAGCTTGCGGCGGCAGCTCTGAACCTGCAGCAGATGATGCAGCAAAAACATACATCATCGCTACAGATACAACATTTGCACCCTTCGAATTCCAGAACGCAGCTGGCGAATATGTTGGTATCGACATTGAACTGCTGGCAGCAGTTGCAGAAGATCAGGGCTTCGAATATGAACTGCAGGCACTGGGCTTCAACGCAGCAGTACAGGCACTGGAAGCTGGTCAGGCTGACGGTGTAATCGCTGGTATGTCCATCACAGAAGAAAGAAAAGAAAAATTCGACTTCTCCGAACCTTATTTCGATTCCGGTGTTGTAATGGGTATTGCAGCAGATAACGAAGAAATCAAAGGCTATGAAGATCTGGCTGGCAAAACAGTAGCAGTTAAGATCGGTACAGAAGGTCAGGCTTTTGCTGAATCCATCAAAGAACAGTATGGCTTTGAAACAGTAACATTCGACGATTCCAGCGCAATGTACATGGACGTAACAGTTGGTAACTCCGCAGCTTGCTTCGAAGACTACCCTGTAATGGGCTATGGTATCACACAGGGCGTTGGTCTGAAAATGGTAACAGATAAAGAACAGGGCAGCTCTTATGGTTTTGCTGTAGGCAAAGGCATCAACGCAGAACTGCTGGAAATGTTCAACACAGGTCTTGCTAACCTGAAAGAAAACGGCAAATATCAGGAAATTCTGGATACATACATCCAGGGCTAATTTTCCGTAAGGAGTAGTGCCTTATGAGTGGTTTTTTTGAGTATGTAGGACAGTGTATGCCTCAGCTCTTTATGGGCATGAAGTTTACACTCTTAATGACAGTTTGCGCCTTGGTTCTGGCAGTTATCATCGGTATGGTTGCCTGCCTGTTCAGCATTTCCAAGATGAAACCGCTGAACTGGATTTCCGGTATCTACCTGAGTGTCATCCGTGGTACACCTCTGATGGTTCAGGCCTTCTTTATCTACTTTGGTCTGACCTCCGCATTGGGCATCCGAATTTCTGCATTCAATGCGGCGATCCTCGTTCTTTGTCTGAATGCCGGTGCATATCTGTCTGAAATTTTCAGAAGTGGTATTGCGGCAGTCAACAAAGGTCAGATGGAGGCTGCAAGAAGCTTGGGTCTGCCTTATGGTGTAGCTATGCGCAAAATCATCCTGCCTCAGGCGATCCGTATCGTTATCCCCTCTGTACTGAACCAGTTCATCATCACATTAAAGGATACCTCTATCCTCTCCGTTATCGGCTGTGGTGAATTGATGCGTCAGGGTCAGCAGATCATTGCATATAATTTCCGTGCGTTTGAAACCTATACCATCGTTGCGGTAATGTATTATATCGTGGTGGTTGTTCTGACGAAGGTATTCCAGGTGATTGAAAGGGGGCTGGCAAACAAATGATCAAGGTAAAAGTGGAACAGTTGAAAAAAAGTTTTGGCAGCCTGGAGGTTCTCAAGGGAATTGATCTGGAGGTCAAGGAGGGCGAGGTTGTATGTCTGATTGGTCCTTCCGGTTCCGGTAAGTCTACGTTTTTACGCTGCCTGAACAAGCTGGAAGAAACGACTGCAGGCACTGTGATCGTTGATGATAACGATATTACAGACCCCAAATGCAATATCAACAAGGTAAGGGAGAACATCGGTATGGTGTTCCAGCAGTTCAATCTGTTTCCCCACCTGAGTGTTTTGGAAAATATCATGCTTGCGCCTGTTGACAGAAAGAAAATGACAAAGGCGGAAGCAAAAGAAACGGCGGAAAGACTGCTGGCAACAGTAGGTCTGGCGGAAAAAGCAGGAGAATATCCTCCCAATCTTTCCGGCGGGCAGCAGCAGCGTGTTGCCATTGCCCGTGCACTGGCGATGAATCCCGACATCATGCTGTTTGACGAACCCACCTCTGCCCTTGACCCTGAAATGGTAGGCGAGGTTCTGGAGGTTATGAAGCAGCTGGCGAAGGATGGTATGACCATGATCGTTGTAACCCATGAAATGGGCTTCGCAAGAGAAGTGGCAGACCGTGTTATCTTCATGGACGGCGGTTATATCGTAGAGCAGGGTACACCCGATGCGGTATTTGGCAATCCCCAGAACAAGAGAACACAGGATTTCCTGAATAAGGTTCTCTGATATTTGAAAAGTAAGGTCCCAGACAGAAATGTTTGGGACTTTTTTCATGGACAAAAGAAGAGAAAAGTGGTACGCTGTTGAAGGAGAAATACAGAAGAACAGAG
>JAUNCB010000141.1:0-1333 GCA_030526765.1 Bacillota bacterium | reverse complement strand
AATACATTGACAGTTCTGATCGGCAGTGCTATTGGGATGCTTCTGAAAAAGGGCATACCGGAGCGGATCACGGATACGCTGATGAAAGGGTTGGGTCTATGCACCCTTTATATAGGCTGGAGCGGCACCATGAAGGGGGAAAATACGCTGGTACTGATCCTTTCCATGGCATTGGGCATTGTGATCGGAGAAGGGCTGGATTTAGATGAGAAGCTGAATCGTTTTGCAAAGGGAATGGAAAATCGCTTTAAAAAGAGCGGGAATGAAATATCCCTTGCGGAAGGCTTTGTAACAGCATCGCTGCTGTTCTGTGTTGGTGCAATGACGATTGTTGGCTCTCTGCAGGCGGGGCTTTCCGGGGATTATGAGATGCTTTACACAAAATCTGTACTGGATCTGATTTCTTCTATGGTTTTTGCTTCCTCTATGGGCATCGGTGTTATGCTGGCAGCAGGGTTTGTGCTGGTGTTTCAGGGCGGTATTGTGCTTCTGGCACAGTTTATTGCACCTTTTCTCACAGATGCGGTAATTGCAGAAATGGTATGCTCAGGTTCGCTGATCATCTTTGCGTTGGGGCTGAATATTGTTGGGATCACAAAGCTTAAGGTCATCAATTTTCTGCCTGCTATTTTCCTGCCTATCGGTCTTTGTCCATTGCTGGCATATTTTATCTGATCGGATACAAAAAGAGTCAGAGCGTTGCTTTTCATCAGCGACGCTCTGACTGAAAACAGATGAATAAAGTATCTGAAAAAATGCAAAAAATATGGTTGACATAGCAGAGTGTGCGTGTTATTATAAATAGGCGCTGAAGGAAAGCGCATAAAAATATCGAGGCGTGGCTCAGCTTGGTAGAGCGCTACATTAGGGATGTAGAGGTCGCAGGTTCAAATCCTGTCGCCTCGATTTTTTTTGCAAAAAAACGATTTTTGAAATAAATTTGTATTTTTTGTAAAAATGTGTTGACAGTAGGATAAAGGTATGTTATTATAATCAAGTCGCTGAACGAAAGCGAACAAAATATCGAGGCGTGGCTCAGCTTGGTAGAGCGCTACATTAGGGATGTAGAGGTCGCAGGTTCAAATCCTGTCGCCTCGATTGAAAACGAGAAGAAATCAGTTCTTCTCGTTTTTTTCATATTACGGAAATAGTCAGGAAATGATATAGATAGGTCAGACGATGGAGGTGAACCGTCAATGACTGCGGAAAAGGAATGGATCCGAAGGGCGAAGCAGGGGGATCTGGCAGCCTTTGAGGAATTGGTCTTGCAGCATGAAAAAATTGTATATAATCTGGCATTTCGGATGCTGAATCACAGTGAGGATGCCAGAGA
>JAUNCB010000140.1:1925-4507 GCA_030526765.1 Bacillota bacterium | reverse complement strand
ATAGACAGTACGTCGCTCTTTCCATGGGCTCCCAGCACCCCCGAGATGCCTTTCATACAAAGTGTTTTTGTCATTTCCATAAAAAAAGACTCCTTTCCAAAATCATCGGAGAACGGCAGAATAACAGCTCTCCTCTCGGCAGACTGCCCCCTTGGCAGTCCAAAAGATGATATCGGTCGAAGCTTACTGGCTTCCTCTCACGCCGGAACACGGCTTCCCATCGCTGTTATTTCTGCAGAACACAGGGCGCTCCCCCTCTGTTCTACCGCAGGCGGTCTGCTCCTTTTTTTCAGAAAAGGAATCTGTCAGAAATATCCTTATGCACTTGTATTTTTGTCCCTCCCTTCCGATAAAATAAAAAACAGGAAGCACCGAACAGACAGCAGTGCTTCCCCAGAATGCCTTTTTCCAATAAAAAAGGGAAGGTCCTTCTTTGGATCCTTCCCTAAAATTCCTTCTTCCACAGGCTTTCCTACGTTGGCATTATCCAAATCAGGTATATGGGTCGAAGGTCTCACCTTCCTCTCAGCCTGTTACACAAGCTCCCCGCTGTCTATTCAGTTGCAGTTTTATTATACGCCCCGATTCTGCCAAATGCAAGGACTTTTGTCTTTTCTTCGGGGAAAGCCCCGCTTTCCGCCTTCACTGTTTCTGCTCTGCCAGATATTCATCGATATAATGGGATGCCACAGCACCGTCTGCCACCGCCGTTACCACCTGCCGCAGTGCCTTTGTCCGCACATCCCCTACGGCGAATACACCCGGAAGATTGGTTCTGGTGGATTCATCGGCTATGATATAGCCTGCGCCGTCCAGCTCGATCTGACCTGCCAGAAGCTCCGTCACGGGCTTTCTGCCGATGCTGACAAACACACCGTCCACAGGCAGTTCCCGTTCCTCCTCTGTTTTCACCTGCTTCAGCCGAAGCCCCTGCAGAGAATCCGCTGCGATCAGGTCTGTTACCACACTGTCCCAGATAAATTCCACATTTTCCGCCTGCATCAGAGGATCATGGTAGATCTTTGTTGCTCTGAGCTCGTTTCTGCGATGGATCACATAGACCTTTTCACAGATGCGGGAAAGGAGCATGGCATCTGCCGCCGCTGTATTGCCGCCGCCTACCACAGCCACCGTTTTCCCTTTATAAAACATACCGTCACAGGCCGCACAGTAGTTTACGCCTCTGCCCACCAGCCGCGCCTCCTGCTCCAGACCCAGCTCTCTGGGGGATGCCCCTGTGGAGATGACCACCGTTCTGCCGTAGAAATCGCCTTCGCTGGTTTCCACCTTTTTCACTGCTTCTGTCAGATGCAGGGCATACACCTCTGCCAGCTCTGTTTTTGCACCGAAGCGTTCCGCTCCTGCCTGCATTTTTTCCGCCAGCTCGTAGCCATCCACCCCTTCTTCAAAGCCGGGGTAATTGTCGATCTGGGAGGTCAGTGCCATCTGTCCCCCTGCGGAAAGCTTTTCCAGCAGCAGCACATCCAGCCCTGCCCTTGCCGAATACAATGCGGCAGTATAGCCGCCGGGGCCGCCGCCGATAATGATTACATCATAAATATGTTCCATACTGCCGCCCCTTTCTTACAGATGCTCCTCGATAAATGCTTCGATCTTCGCCTTGGAATCCGGCGCAACGATGGAGCCAACCACCTCGCCGCCCTTATACAGCAGCATTGCGGGGATCGCTTCGATCTTTTCCTGTTTCGCCGCCTCAGGCACATCATCCACATTGATCTTTCCGACTACCAGTTTATCTTCATACTGCTCTGCGATCTTATCATAGGCAGGTGCGATCCTTCTGCAGTATACACACCAGGGTGCCCAGAATTCCACCAGAACAGGCTTTTCACTTTCCCGAATTTCGTTATACTGATCTAAATTCATATCTAATTTCTTCATAATCTCGTCTCCCTTCGTTCTTTTTCCACAATATACCATTTTTCACACCCTTTTTCTGTGATTTAATCACATTTCAGTGTTATTCTTCCCCCTTTTCGCTCTCGCAAACAAAAAAAGCGACACAGGCATTTTACCTTGTCGCTTTGCGCTCTTTTGTTTTTTTGCCGCAATACTGGCTGCAGAGCTTATCCGTACAGCTGCGGCACTGCAGCGCCTCATTGGACATTTCCCAGAACCGCTCGGGATAAACCATGATACGGTATTCCCAGAGGAGAAACACCGCCGCCGCCACTGCCACAAGGCTGCCTGCATAAAAGCCGTCCACAAACAGCAGGGGGCTGAACATCATCAGATGATCCCAGTTGAAGATGCGGCATTCCGTGCAGCATCTTGTTTGCATCAGAATACGGAAGGGACACCAGATCAGCACACAGATCAGATCGCACACATAGAAACAGACACAGATAACAAAAAGTGCGATCTCATTCAGGATGCCCCATTTTTTCATAAGCCCCAGTGCCGCAATGCCAAGGGCATAGATCACAAACACCCCATAGGCGGATTTTGTCCTTCTGCTGATATATTCCTTCAATCCCTCGGCATCAAAGCCGCCCTTTACGGGAAGATACCGCTGCCGAAACAGCTTCTGGGCACCAAGGGGCACATTCCCCTTCACATAA
>JAUNCB010000140.1:0-1915 GCA_030526765.1 Bacillota bacterium | reverse complement strand
CTGCAGCAGCATATCTGCCATCCAGATCAGCCAAAGCAGATGCAGCACAGAAAAATGCCCTGTAAAATCCTGCAGGATATCAAACTGCGACGGATGCACCAGCCCCAGCCAGATGCAGTAAAGCAGCACACCGCAGCGTCCGATGAATTTCAGTATATATAGTTTTCGCATAGGGGAAGCCGCTCTTTTCCCTGTATAGGAAACAAGTTTCCTCTCCTGTTCCATTACCTTCAGTTCATTCATGGCTTTTCTTCCTTCTGAAAAAAATCGTGTCCGTCTGCCCTTTCTTCTGATTTTATCACAAAGAAGCCTTCTTCGACACCTTTTTCATCAAAGAAAAAGCCCTTAGATTTTCTCTAAGGACTTTCGGGTTCATATCGTTACATATTCAGTTCTCCGATGTCATTTTTCTGTGGCATCTCCTGCATAAAATTCTTCAGTTCGTCTACTCTGACAGCCAATGCTTTGCAGAGTTTATCTTTGCGGAAGTCATCCATAAAAGGATTTGTCGCAAATACTTCGTTACAGATTGCTTCCAGCGCATTCAGTTTTTCAAGCTCAAGCCAATCAAAAGTAGTCACCAATTTGATCTGCTCCGCATGGCTATTCTTAAATGTTCTGCTAGCTGTATCTGCATTTTCTATATTGATTTTACTTGTAGGCTGGTTATACCACATAGAATTACCACAGTCGAAAATGGGTGCCATACCGATCCACTCCAGTGTTTCTGCATTGCGCACAGCACCAAAATTATTATGATGACGATCATCATTGGCAATCAGGTAATCCACTACCAGCATTCTATCGATGCTTTCCTTCGCATGGGGGATTCCCAGATGTTCGCAACAATCCATAAAATGCTGATACTCAGAAATATGATTGGGTTTCTTCAACACTTTCATAATGCTGCTGGCATTGACAAGTTCAGTATGTTCGTCAATGAAATCTTCACAAACACTATAGGGCATTTCATTTTCCCAGATCAGATGATATGGCACAAATTCGATGCTGCCAAGGGCTTCCATCACCTTGGAAGCGAACACTTCATCGAAAGGTTCCTGCTGGATCTGGCCATTTCCGCCTTTGATCAGATAGCGTTTGCCATCAGCAGCTTTCCATTTTTTCTTCAGACAGCCATCAGAGGTATTGTCCGGAGACATCAAATCCAAAACTTCACTGTCAGGTCTGTTCCCAAACAAGGAGTTACCCACATCTTCAGAAAATGCATTGTTGAAAAAGTTTACTTCTTCCCATGCAATTTTCTGACCTTCCGGGCGAATCCAATACTGGTCAGAGAGGCTCAGCGCCAGGCATTTTTCAACCAGTATCTGAGGCATAGAAACATCCATCAGCTCTAACGCATCTCTGATACCGGAGCGGCTCATAGGGATAGAACGGTTGAACCACCATTGATGCAACGCTTTACGTTCCACTTCACCTTTTGCATTCATTGTGCCAAGAGGTGCGTGCTTCTGATTATAGATTTCCTCAATTTTTGTCAGGTTATATGTGTCATCATCGATCTCGATTTTCATAACCGGAATATTTTTATGCATCAATGTATATTTCATGTTCTTCACCACCCCTTCTCGAAAATTCATTTATTGCTTACATTCTATTATAAACAATCCTATAAAGCAAATAAATTCGTTTTACATTCTTTCCACAATTCCAGTTCCATCCCTTTATCTCGCTTAGTCCCAAGCATTTCTTCTTCCAGTTCTTCCTCTGTTAACGTCCTGAAATCATCAAATATAGGCAAAACAGTCATAAAAATTCTTGTAAAACTTTGTCGATGGAATTTGGTCATCAAAAAACGGTGTGATTTTCATTCATCACACCGTTATATAATCATTTTATCTATGAAAATTGGCTTGGCATCTGCCTGTATCGTATTTTTTATAAGCTAAAAACG
>JAUNCB010000002.1 GCA_030526765.1 Bacillota bacterium | reverse complement strand
CGCAAAAATCAGCGTATGCAGACGCATACTCAGAATGAAATCTGCCTGCGAAATGATCCCCATCACCTCATAAGGAGAGTGATTGTTCCGCAGGATATAAGCATTCTGCTTCATCTTTGCCCGAACCTTTTCGCTGATGGTAATATCATTTGGCATCTGCATGCCCAAAAAGACGATATTTCTGTCATATTTTTCCACGATCGTATCACACAGCTCTGCAAATCTGCCAATGAACTGATCCATATCCTTCCAGTTACGAACAGATACCACCACAATGGGTTTATCCATGGGCACGCCTTCCGCTGTCAGAAGTCCGCGGGATTCTTCCTCGGAAATGCTGTCCATGGTAAATACAGGGTCTGCTGTCACAAAGCATTTTCTGGGATTTACCCCCATGGAAAGCAGTTCCTCATAGGAGTTTTCCTCACGCAGCGTAATCAGGTCTGCATGATTGACCACCTGCTTCACCAGTCTGCGGTTTCGCTTTCCGGAAACAGGCCCGATGCCGTTTGCATACAGCATCACCTTTTTCCGCATCAGCTTCGCCATCACTGTGATGGAAAGATAATACATCAGGGAACGGGTGGAGGTGCTGTCCTGCAGCAGAGAGCCGCCCCCGGAAAGGAGCACATCACAGCCGCGAATGGCATGGAACACATCCCGCAGCCCAAAGCGGTATACTGCTTCAATGCCGTATTTTGCCTTTGTTTCCTCCGGCTTATTGGACAATACCGTAATATGGTAATTATCTCCCATCTGCTGGATGTTTTTATGCATGGAAAGCATGATCGCTTCATCGCCGGTATTATTGAAGCCATAATACCCACTCATCACCACATGGTACTGGGGCACTCTGGTTTCCTTATATGCTGCATGGTATGCCTGCACGCAGTCATTTGCCATCTTTGTAACGGAATAATATTCAAAGATGACCTCCCTGCCATAGACACCCATGGCTTTTCTTTCCTCGTCGGTCATTTCATTGAATGCATAGACCACATCTTGAAACAGCAGGGCTTCGCTGGACATTTCACATCCACGGCAGCAGAAGTTATTCTCCTGTGCCAGCTCCAGTTTTTCCTTGCCAAACAGACCGATATAGCCTTCATTCCCGGCTACCACAACAGGCTTCTCCGCCGCCATTGCCTCCAGTGCCGCACGGCTGACACCCACAAACACATCCGCCACAGAAACCAGTTCATTGATATCCGTTCTGCCGCCGGTCATGGTAATACATTCTCTGCCGCTCACCGCATTTGCTTCCTTCGTTTTTTCCAGCAGTTCTTCATAAACATCCCCGCCGCCAACGATCAGCATCCGCAGACCGGGGATCGCCTCTGCCAGCTTCGGCCCCAGTGCAATCAGCTGTCTTGCCACCAGCGCACGGCTTTCATCCATACGGCTGACATAAACCAGTGTGGGTTCTTCTTTTTTCAGACCAAATTCCTTGCGGATCCTGCTCTGATCTGTTTCAGGAGAAAATTTCTCCGTATCGATCCCGTTGATGGTCACAAAAATATCATCGTAACGCACACGGTAGTTTTCCATCAGATATTCCCGAATATCATCGCTGACCGCCACAACCTTCTGACCCCAGTTAGAGATATATTTCAGCCCCATCCCGGTATAAAATACCCAATGGGCAGAGGTCACAAAGGTAAATTTATCCTTCATACGGTTTTTCAGCAGTCCGCACACAAAGCTGGGGATTCTGGCATGGGAATGAACAATATCCACCTTTTCCTTCTGAATGATCTTTTTCAGAATAAAGTAGGAGTGCGCCATCTTAAATACATTTCTCTGATTCAGAGGTGCACGGTAATGGCGAATCCCCGCCTCAGCCAGTTCCTTTTCATAAACACCGCCGTTGGAGGCAACAATAATGTCATATCCCTGTTTTTTCAATTCCTTGGACAGCTCCACCACATGGGTTTCCGCACCGCCGATCTCCAGTCCCATCAGAACCATCAGAATCTTATATTTCTTCATATTCCGACCTCCTCCTTACCGGCTGATGCTTGTCACTTTGATCACAGGCTTTCCGTATTTTGTAAAGGTATTCATTTCGGAATTCGCCTTCAATTCCACAACGCCATCCGCAAAATAGCCTTCTTCTTTTTCGATCACAGGGCTTTCAATGGTCAGTGTAACGCTGTAATAATCCGGATATTCCACCTGTTTCACACTGCCGTCTGCCACGATCACACTTTTCATATAGGGCGCATGGCTCACCAACTTGATAACGCCAATGCAGGCACCTGTTTTTTCATCGAAGATCTGATCTCCTTCATGCAGTGCATTTACCGTAGGCATACGCACCTCATCAATAAATGCCGTAACGGTTCTTGTTTCCGCCGCCTCTGCTACACCCGCAGCCTCGTTTTTGTTTACCACACCAAATTTATACACCGCCAGTGCTGCTGCCGCAAGGATCACCACAATGATGAGTATATCCACAATATTCGGTCTTCTCTTTGCCATATCACTCACCATCCCTTACTTCCACAACGATGCCCTTGAAGGCATAGCCCTTGCCTTTTACATTCAGCTCCATACCTGTTTTTACCGTTGTCCCGTTTACTGTAATATCCCGTTCCGTTTCCGTACCGGGGCCTTCGATCGTCACATAAATATTGCAGTAGCCTTCCACAGGCAGCTTATGGAATTTTCCTGTTTCCTTATCATAAACCGTTTCTGTAAAGGGCTCTGTTGCCACTTCCTTCACTGTTCCCAGATAAACCGAGGTAGAACTGTTAAAGGCATTGCCGCCAACCACAGGAAAATCCGCCGTTTCCTCCAGCACCTCCTGCCCCATCACCACATAGGAATAGTTTTTTGCCGCCGTTGTTGTTTCCGCACTGCTTCCGCCGCCCAGAAACAGCATTGCCCCCACTGCTCCTACTGCGATCACAGCCAGAATCAATATCATATCTACGATGTTGAATACACCGAATAATTTTCTGTTTTTCATTTTCCTGCCTCCAGATAGAGTTTTTCGATCCGTTTTGTCATCTTATCCGCCAGAAACATGCTTTCCGCCCGTTTTTTCCCGTTGGCACCAAATTCTCTGCGTTTTGCATCATCCGCCAGCAGCTCTTCGATCCGTTCCGCCAGCCCATCGCTGTCACCAACGGAGACCAGAAAGCCGTTTTCTCCGTGCTGGATCACCTCCGCAACACCGCCGCTGTCTGTTCCTACCGCAGGGATCCCAACGATCATGCTTTCAATGATGGAAAGGCACAGTGCCTCTGCTTTGGATGTGATCACAGCAATATCCAGTGCCGCCTCAATTTTTTCCACATCCTTCACAAATCCCGTAAAGGTCACATTTTCGCTGATCCCCAGCTCATACACTCTTCGTTTCAGTTCATCCCGCAGGCTGCCGTCCCCAACGATATAGAACCGCACATCCCGCCGTTTTTCCAGTACATTCTGCGCCGCCAGAAGGAAGGTTTCATGGTCCTTGACCTCCTCCAGCCTTGCCACCATACCCACAGCCTTTTCTCCTGCCTTGCCGCCAAAGGATGCCAGCAGCGCTGCCTTTTCCTCCGCCGAAGGAACAGGAATGGGTTCAATGCCATTATAAACCACAGCGATCTGTTCGGGATGGGTACCTGCCTTCACCATGCTTCTGCGCACAGAGCGGCTTACCGCAATGATCTTATCGCTGAAGGCAGCATTTACCTCCCGACGCAGAAGCTTCTTGGGCAGAAGCCCCGGTGCCCCTTCCATACAATGCTTTGTATGAAAAATAGAGGGCACTCTTGCCAGTCTTGCCGCCAGTCTTGCTGTCATGCTTGCGTGGGTATGCACGATATCGGGCTTTTCCTGCCGAAATAATTTCACCAGCGCACCCACTGCTTTTTTATCAAAGGAACGATCCTCCATCTCCGCCATAGGGATCACGGGCACATGCAATGCCTGCACCGCCTCCACCAGTGCGCTGTCATGGGGGAGCACTGCCTTCACCTCAAATTTTTCTCTGTCATGATATTTCAGATAATACAGCAGCCAGCGTCCTGCGCCGCCAATATTTCGATCTGTCAGAACATGGAGGACTTTCTTTTTCCGATCCATTATCTTCCTTCCTCCTTTTCTCTATCGCCCATTTTTCTGCCGACCCGCACCGCAGCCATACCAAGCCCAATGAAGCACCAGAAAAACAGCACCATTTTATAATCAAACCACAGATGGTCTGTCAGTCCCTGTAACAGCAAACCGCCAAAGCCGCCGAACACCGCCCCTAACAGGAAACGGAACCGCTTCGGCACCACTGCCATGGCACTGTACAGCTTCTGGAAGAAGAACAGCACCAGCAGCACAAGGATACTGAAGCCTACGATCCCCAGTTCAATAAACTCCTGCAGGAACAGGTTATGGGCATGATACGCATTTGCCGCCTCCAGAGAAAACAGCGGATAAAGCTGACTGAATGCGCCGATCCCGATCCCTGTCTGCCAGTAGTGACCGATCATATCAAAGGATGCACTGTAGATGGACATACGATACAGGGAGGAGGAATCGCTCATGGTGATGGAGCTTGCCAGTCTCGCCCACAGGCTTGCAGGCAGGATAAAAGGAAGCATCATCAGCACCACGATCCCCAGAGGAATGAGCCGTTTTTCTGCAAACAGCACAAACAGCCCTGCAGAAAACAGCAGTCCCAGCATCGCACCACGGGAGCCGGTCGCCGCCAGCCCCAGACAGATCATCCCAAAACAGCCTGTATAATATATTTTTCCTACCCAATTACGCATCTTCCACATCAGCCCCGCCGCAAGGGATCCCACAAGAATGAGATATTCCCCCAGCACATTGGGATTCGTGAAGGTCGCATAGGCTCTGGTTGTAATATCAAAGCTGTTGGCATCTACCCAAGCAGCATCCATTTCCACGCCGACAATATACTGATACACTGCGTACAGCCCGATCAGCGCCCCCATGCTTACCATGACCCACAGAACAAAATCCAGTTTTTCTTCTGTATCAATGGCATCCTTCGCCACAAAGAACACTGCCATCAGAATCAGAAAAAGTCCCATGGAAAGCAGTGCCGTAGGGAATGCATAGCTGGTCGTACCTGCATAGACGATACAAACCGCAAAGCAGCCCAGCAGAACACTTACCATTGTGGTTTTCTGCGCCTTTACTCTGCCAAGGAAAAGCTGTACGAAATACAGCAGGAAGGTTCCCAGCACCAGTACCGCCAGAAGCATCGTCGGCAGCACAGGAATTGCCGCTGCGATTGCTGCCAGACACAGAATCAGAAAATTCTGATTAAAGAGCCGCAGAAGAAAGCTTTCTCCCATAGCTGCCGCAAAGGCATTGCGCCGTCTGCGTACCGCCATACCGCTCCAAAGAGTCAGATTGCGCCAGAAGCGAGGGATGACACCCTGCTGCGCCACCAGCTTTCTGTCCCAGTCGGAACGCAGGAAGCCCAGAATGGCACTCTCTTCAACGGCATTGGAAACACAGGTGCATATCTTTGCCACTCCTGTTCCGACTATGCTTTCCGTCCAAAGCACCGCTATAATATTCCAGATCCGCTCCACCAGTCGGAAGCAGAAGCTGTCTTCAATATAAAAGGACATCTTTTCGATCATAGAATAGGTTCTCCGTTTTCTTTTCTTTTTTACAGGCGCTGCCGCCGTTTCTGCAGCTCCGCCGCTTCCTCTGTTACGGAATTTATTTATGATATCAAACACAAAATCGCTTTCTTCGATTTTAAGAAACTTCGCAAATGCCATGTAGGACACCACGCCTACCGCACCGCAGAGGCAGATCTGAATCAGCAGCCCCAGTGTACCGCCTAGAAGCTGTGCCACCAGAACCTTGCCCGTCTGCACCAGCACCAGCATCCCCACTGCCGCCAGAAGCATTTTGCAAAGCTGCGCCACAAAGGTTTTATCCAGAATATCCGGATATTGCTTCACTGCAGGAATCAGCAGCACCACTGCCGCTGCCACAGAGGATACCGCCGCCGCCAGTGCCAGACCGCCAATGCCCATGGGCTTCAGCAGCAGCCAGCAAAGCAGCCCGTTGATGCCGATGGAAACCATCCCGGAATAGAAAGGGGTTTTCCCATCCTGATTGGCATAAAAGGCACGGCTGAGGATATTCTGCACACCATAGCCCGCCATCCCCAAAGCAAAGAAGAACAATGCTGTGGATGTCAGCTCCGTCGCCAGCAGGTCAAAGGCGCCTCTTTTATAAATCAGCGTTACCACAGGCTCCGCCAGAACCATCAGCCCCACTGTCATGGGAATCAGAAGAAAGAGCATTGCCTTCAGCGTCCCCCGCACTGCCAGTCCGAATTCCTTTTTATCATCCGTCATACGGGAGAACTTGGGAAATACCATATTGGCAATGGCAAGAACAAATACCCCGACAATGATGGTATAGAGATTATTTGCATAGCCCAGAGAGGTCACACCCAGTTCCCCATTGGAAAGCTGAGAGGCAAATCTGGCATTGATCATATAGTTGATGGGCTGGATCCAGGTTGCCACCATCACCGGCAGCATCAGTTTGCCGATCTTCTTCAGCCCCTCATCTTTAAAACGAAAATCCGGTCTGTAATGATACCCCTTTTTATGCAGAGAAGGAATCTGAATGATCGCCTGCATCGCCCAGCCGATCAGAAAAGCAATGGTCAGACCATAAACCCCAAATCGCTCATTCAGAAAAATATAATAAAAAATCAGAATCCCATTGGAAACCACGCTCAGAGCCGCAGGAATATTGAATTCATCCAGCGACTGCAGGATACCTACAAAGGAAAAGGCCACAGCCGTAAAGAGCATCGTCGGAAAAAGCATCTGCAGCAGAGGAACTGCCAGCTCGATGGTTTCCACCTCATAACCCGGCGCAAACAGCCATGCCAGCGGCTCTGCAAACAGGATACACCCCAGCATGATCACAATGGTCGCCGTAGAGATCAGGGTGATAAAACGGTTTGCCAGTTCATAGGCCTTCTCTTTCCCGTGCTTCTCCAGATATTCCACAAAGATGGGAATGAAGCTGGCGGAAATCGCCGAAGCAAAAACCACATCAAAAAAGGTACGGGGAATCTGGCTGGCAATATAAAAAGCCGCCCCCTCCGTACTATAGCCGTATTTCGCTGCCAGGAACTGATCCCGCACCAGCCCCAGCACCTTCCCGAAAAGGGTAATCATCATCATATAGCTGACGGTTCTGACCGCCTGCTTTCCTTTATCTGACATATTCAACACCTGCATCTATTCTGAAAATTTTTTGTACAAAAAGAAATATGATGGGCTGTCATGCAAATGCACATCATAACCCATCATATATAGTACCTTATTCTCTTCTATTTTACAAGGAAAGGTGATTATTTTAACCTTAAAATATCCTTATTTTCCCTTCCCCGGTCCACGAAAGACCCGCTTCGGAAAGGTTGTATCACTGAATGACTACATTTTCATAAGTCACAGCGCCGTCCTTCACACGGAAGCGAAGCATGGTATAATCATCATTCATGGTGCCGTCTGCCCCCCAGAGATTCGGCAGGTTGATATAGCGCACCCCATCTTTAATGGAACTCCAGTAAGCCGTACCATAACAGGAAATCACAAAAACCTGCTTACCCTGCTCTACATACTGATTCAAAACCGCTCTGAGGTAATTGGTTTCCCCTGCGGATTTAAAATCAGAGGGTGTCTGGTCCATCACCAGAACAATGGTATCATTCCCTGCCTCTGCAATATCTGCAGTGAATTTCCCCCACTGGGTGGGATCTGTTGCGGTAATGCCTCCCTTTGCTGCTGTCACCATAGCAAGGCTCACACCGCCTCTGTTCAGGAAACGATATTCCCCTGTCCAGCTGAGGGAATCCAGCTTTTTCGCCGACTGGATGTCATTGGGCCCGCCGTAAATTGCCACCTCCGCATTGGCATCCACATAGGATTTTACCTTGCTTCTGGTATCGTCATATACCTTTTTCTCGATTTCTTCCTTGCCTGTGTAAGCGATCTTGCCTGCCACATTGAAATAATATGCACCATCGGCAGTTCTTTCCACCTTCTGATTCAAAGGATCCTTCCATACTGTTCCTTCCGGCTTTTCTGCCGCCTCACTATCGCCTACGATCACCGTGATATAGGAAACCACACCGTCCTTTTCACAGCGGATATTGGTGGAGCCCGTTTCCTTTGCCGTAAACACATTCTTTTCCATTGTGCCTACAGAAGGATCTCCCACTGTATATGTTGTGCTGGTGGATGCCCAGTGGGCAAAGCCATCCTCATCGATCACCTGCATGGCTATCGTTGCCTTATTCCCGATATTCAGCTTCAGTTCATCCTTACTGGGTGCAAGTCTTGCCGCCTTACCGCAAACCGCACCAATATGGAAGGCTCCCATCTCATTATATGTTGCTGTCACAGTAAATGTCCCGGGTGCCGCAGGGGTAAAGACATAGCCATCCCATGTTCCCTCTACGCCAATCGCCGACATATCCACCGATTCCGCAGGAATCTCGATACGATTCTGGTTTTCATCCAGCCCATATACCGTAAAGGTGATCCCCTTTCCGGGCAGTGTGCGCGTCATATCTGCCTGAATCTTCAGCTCCTGAATTTCACCCTTTTCTCCATGGTTAAAAATACCGACTGCATTGATAACCTTTCTTTCCGAGCCCTCGGAAACATCATTCTGTACTGTCAGCTCCCGATCCTCATTGGTCTGCGCCACCATAGTGGAGGAACCGCCGCCATCCAGATGCATGGCCTCATAGGCACCGTATTCCTGCATCAGCACACCAAGCTCCCAATGGGTTGCCCCGATGCTGTCGCCTCTGCCGTCCACCACCATAAAGATTGCCGTGTTCCCATCCTTGGAAATACCAAATGCGGTTCTGGGCTGTCTGCCCTTTGCAACGATGGAGTTTTCTGTTGTGATCCTGCCGTTCACCAGCAGCTTTCCGCCGCCGCCGAAGGAGGTCTGCATTTCATCCAGCTCCACAGAGGAGGTAATGTCCAGCTCCACAGCATCCTCCACCGCAAACATATTTGCCGCATTTTTATAATACTCTGCACTCATCACGATGACATAGCCATCCTCAGGAACAGAAACCGTTTCGCCCTCTCTGGATATGTAGGTGATCACATCATCCTCCACCACAAATTTCACCAGTTTTTCAAAACGGGTATCCAGACTTTTTGTATCCGCCATGGCATTCTGATCCAGATAAGCTGGAAATACCAGAGAGGCAAATTTATTCATACCGGAAAGCTCCAGCATTTTTTTCTCGTTGCCAAATTTCGCCGTCATGGTGAAATAATCGAAAAAGGGATTCCCCTCCTCATCCACAAAGAAGGCTGCATACTGTCCTTCTGTCTTATTCAGACTGGTTCCTGCAGAAATGACCTCACCTTCCCGCACAATGGGGCCAAAGGCTGCGGAATGGGTTCCGCTCAGGCCAAAGAAATCGGAATTTACCCCTGCCACTGCTCCATTATCCTGCAGCAGCTTCTTTACCGTTTCCTTCAGTCCATATTCTCCTGTAGACTCTACTTCACGGATCTCCAGCGCACTTTCCGTCAGATCCACCTTCATCACATGGATATTCTGCACCCCTGCATCGGTCATGCGGCTACTTTTTTCATAAGTCACCCCACGGGTCACTGTTTTTTCTGTTTTCATTTCATACTGCGTTGCACCAAACACCTGCTCTGCCCCAAAATAACCGACAGGCGAAAGCAGCAGCAGCGCAGACAGCGCCATGCTGATACAGCATTTTGCCAGCTTCTGATTTCTGTTCATCTGTTTTCTCCTCCTCTTCTCACTTTTTATTCAGACGGCACTTTCCCCCGAAAGTTCCCCTATTTTTTTCATTATGTAAATCATCATAGCATAAAAGGCAGATTTTTTGGTTCTTTTCCGAAAAATTTAAGAAAACTGTAAAATTTCTTGAAAATTCTGGCAAAAAAAGAAAGGATGTATGGTCAGATACATCCTTTTGCTGTCACTTCTATTGTTTCGATCCCGTACGCCAGAAAAAGCGACGCCATTTCTTCCGTGATCTCTTCTCCGCTGGCGGCAATAGGGATCGCAGGCGGACAGGATACACAGGGACTGGCACAGATGCGCCCCACCGCTTCCCGCACCGATACCTTTTCCCATCTGCCAAACAAAGCCTCCCGAATGGTCATCCTTCTTTGGGGCAGCTGCGGCAGATACTCGGTTCTGCCAACCGCCTCCCTCTTTGGAAGACCGGAAAGCACAGACAGAATACGCGTAAAATCCGCAGGGCTGTTTTCCGGTGTTGCCATCAGCACAACACCATCCATATCGGCAAATTCACATTCGATACCGCCCTTTCGCAAGGTCTCAGCTGTTTCCCTGCCGCTATATCCCATCGCTCCCGTAAAAATCGTCAGCTTCAGCGGATCGCTTTCCATCACTTCCCAGCCCAGCATCCGCAGTTTTTCCTTCACCGCGGAAAGTTGCCCTATCGTTTTTTCCAGACGGATCTCATACCCTTCGGAAAGATATCGGTTGCAGCGATCCAGAGACTGCAGGATCAGATAAGAGGGACTGGTGGAGCCAAACAGCTCCATAGCCTTCTTTGCCCGTTCTCCCGCCTTTTCCGCCCATTCCGCCGAAAGGTGCAGGTAGGCACCTCCCGTCAGCACAGGCAGTGTCTTATGGGCAGAATCGCAGCACATAGCCGCTCCCAGATCCATGGCATGGCAGGAGGGCTGCAGAAATTTCAGATAAGCCCCATGGGCATGATCCACCAGAAGCGGAATCTCTCTTTTTTTGCAGACCTCCGCCAGCCTCCGAATATCGGGCGAATAGCCCAGATAATCCGGTGCTGTGATATAGACTGCAAATGGCTTTCGCTCCATTGTCAGAAGATGCTTCTCCAGCTGCGCCGCCGTTATGGGGCAGCTGCACAAGGAGCCGTCCGCCTCCGGCATCAGCCATTCCACATCCACATCCAGCAGCCCGCAGCTATAGAGAAAGGCCTTATGGGCATTTCGTGCCGCCAGCACAACAGGCCTCTCCGCCCCTTGCTCCGCCTCCTGCAAAGCCAGAAACAGCATGGCACGGATACACTGGGATGAACCCTCCGTGCTATACATGGTTCTGCCAAAGCCAAACAGCCTGCCTGCATTTTCCTCACTTTCCGCAATGATCCCATCCGCAGCATATAATTCATCCGCTCCGCCGATCTCCGTGATATCTGTTTTTTCGCAGCCAAGAAAGGAAATGCCCTTATGTCCCGGCATATGGAAACGGGTCATTTCCTTCTCCGCATATTTTTCAATGAACGCACAGATTGGTGTATTCATAAAATCATCCTTTTCCTGCAGTCAGTCCTGCGGCAGTCCGTTTCGTTTAAATGCCTTCTTCGTTTTCCGCTACCTTCATCATGATTGCACACTCGATTCTCTTCTTGAACAGCTCGCAGCCATATTCATAGATGCCTGTGATGCTGCCCGTTGCATGGTATGCATTTGCCGCACAGCCGCCGGAGCAGTAAAGCTTTGCCCAGCAGTCCTTACATTCCTCTCTTGCGTAAGCATTGCAGCATTTGAATTCATCCTGTACCGCATGGTTTGTCACACCCTTCCAGATGTCACCCATGCTGTATTTTTCATCCCCAACAAACTGATGGCAGGGGAACAGTTCGCCCCAAGGGGTCACTGCCATATATTCCGTACCGCTGCCGCAGCCGGAGATACGCTTATATACACAGGGGCCATGCTCAAGATCCAGCATATAATGATAGAAGGTAATGGGTTTTCCTTCTCTCTTTCTCTGCAGCATTTCCTTTGCCAGAATTTCATACTGCTCAAACAGAACAGGCTTATCCGCCTCTGTCAGCGCACAGGGATCGGAAGGGTCACAGACAACAGGCTCCATGCTCAGTTCTGTAAAGCCCAGATCCGCCATGTGGAACAGGTCTTTTGTAAAGTCCACATTATTATGGGTAAATGTACCACGCATGTAATAGCTCTTGTCGCCGCGTTTTTTCACGAATTCCTGAAATTTCGGCACAATGGTATCATAGCTGCCTCTGCCGTTGTAATCCACCCGCAGACGGTCATGGATTTCTTTTCTGCCGTCCAGAGAAAGCACTACATTGTGCATCTCCCGATTGGAATATTCGATGACCTCATCATCCACAAGCATCCCGTTGGTGGTCAGTGTGAAACGGAAATTTTTATTGTGCAGCTTCTCCTGCTCTCTGGCATAAGCCACCACCTGCTTCACCACATCCCAGTTCATCAGCGGTTCGCCGCCAAAGAAGTCTACCTCCAGATTTCTTCTGCTTCCGGAGTTTTCGATCAGGAAATCAATGGCACGCTTGCCCACCTCAAAGGACATCAGCGCCCGCTCTCCCTGATATTTGCCCTGACTGGCAAAGCAATAGGAGCAGTTCAGATTGCAGCTATGGGCAACATGCAGGCAAAGTGCCTTGATCACTGTATTTCTCGCCTTAAAATCGAAGGCAAGTCCTTCATAGGTATCGGGTGTGAAGAGCTTTTTCGCCGCCCGCAGTTCTTCAATATCCTCCAGACATTCCTTCACATCCGCCTCTGTCAGATCGCTGTATTTTTCCAGCATTGCCGCTGTGATCTCTGCTTCGGTTTTCTGCTCAGCCACCATAGCGATCATGTCATAGGCCGCCGCATCCACACTGTGGATGGAACCGCTGCAGGTATCCAGCACGATATGATAACCGTTCAGTTCATATTGATGTACCATGTATTCTACCTCTTTTTTCTCTATACACTACAAAAGGGGCTGTATAAACAGCCCCCAATGGGTTACCCTGATTTCGTTTCCGATTACTGTTTTTCGCAAGGCTGATTTGCTACGCCGCAGGATGTTTTGCAAGCGGACTGGCAGGATGTCTGGCATTCGCCGCAGCCACCGTTCTGTACGGATTTGTTCAGGTCACGAGTTGCGATTGTTTTAATTCTTTTCATATCATTTACCTCCCAAGCTTTCATGGTTTCATTGTTAAATTTTATTTCCCGTCTATTATAACCGATACGGTATAAATAATCAAGAAAAACCTAGGTGCACCCTTTTGCTCCTTTAAAACTTTCTTGCCAGCTCCTTCATCCAGTTCACAAAAAAGGCTCTGTCTGCATCAAAGGCAAAATGGCAGTTTCTGGGCTTATCCACAAAGGTTCTGGGATCCACAATGGTCTGTCCGTCTGCGAAGCCGCCGCTGATATCAATATCCACTCTGGTAAAGAACAGGTCCTTCAGTACCTCAGGATATACTACCGCACAGACTGCCAGTGCATCATGCACCGGTGCGGAATCGATCCGTTCCATAGGCTGGAGCTGGCTGTATGCCATGATTCGATGATCGGTGAAATCTGCCACCGCATCTCCCACCACATTGCCCATCGCACGGAATTCCTTTGTATCATCTGTGCTGACACAGGCATTATGGGTGGCATCCAGCGGCACCATACGAATGGGAACCCCGCTGTCCATCACGATCTGCGCCGCTTCTGGATCGTGCCATATATTGAATTCCGCAGCAGGAGTGCTGTTGGTTCTGCGGCAGCCGCCGCCCATCATAACGATTTCCTTGATCTTTCCGCAGATCTCAGGCTGGATCCGCATTGCCATGGCAAGGTTGGTCAGAGGGCCTACAGGCACCAGTGTGATATCGCCGTCGCTGTTCATCAGTGTATCAATGTAATAGAATACTGCGTGCTCTTTCTCCACCTTGCTGGTAGATGCGGGAATATCCAGATATTCTGTGTGCATGCTCACATCCTGCTTCATATCCCCAACCTTTGTGCGTACCCCTTTGTAGTTCGCATGACGGTTCGGATTCAGATTGCATACCATTGCCTCTCCGCAGCCCTTATATACAGGGAAATCCGCTTTCAGCAGATCCTTCACCCGCAGGGTATTTTCTGTGGTGTTTTCCAGAGGCTTGTTCCCCACAACCGTACATACAGCCAGCAGGTCGATCTTTTCCTCCAGATATGCCATCATAATGGCAACGGCATCATCCGTACCTGTATCCACATCCAGAATAATTTTGATTTTATCACTCATAAGGTAATCCTCCCTTCCTTCTGTCTTTGATTATAATACTTCTTTGTCCATTTTCATAGATTAAATGGAACCTATTTTTTCAGGAGGATCGATTTATGAAAAAAATCCTTCCTTTTTTGTTATCCTGCACTCTGCTGTGCATCATTACATCCTGTACAAAAGAAGAACCGATGACAGAGCTGGAGGCCGTTCAGAAGCAGCTTCTGGAGATGGAGGGCTATTCCTGCACCGCCACCCTGAGCCGAACTGCGAATGAAGAAACCAAAACCTATGAGATCGCCCAGTATTACAAAAGCACAGGGGAATACCGTCTGGAGCTTACTGCACCGGAAACTGTTGCAGGCAATTATACCATCTATGACGGCAATCGTATCTGCCAGTATAATACCCTTCTGGGCAGCAGTGTGATTCAGCCTTCTTCTCAGCACCGCAGTGAGCTGTTTCTGGGGCAGTTTATCGAGCATTATCTCCAGTCCGAAGGTGTCAGCGTGGAGGCGGCAGCACTGGAGGATTCCCAGTGTATCCTTCTGGAGGCAGTCATTCCCGGCAGGGACACTGCCCTTGCTTCAGAAAAGCTATGGATAGACAGAAGCACCCTCCTCCCCGTCCGCCTTGCCATCTTTGATGCAGAGGAAAAAGAACACTATCGGCTGGACTATACCACCTTCACCTTCAATCCGCAGTTTGATGCAGCCCTTTTCACAATTGAGGAATAAAACCGTCTCCTTGCGGCAATACTCCTATCAGGTCAGCCGGAAAAGGATTCTGAATGTACATATTTTTTCCGCAGCCGACCACATCAAACAGCGGAGCGTGAGAGCATGATCGTCAGAAGAGGAGATATTTATTTTGCAGACCTGAGCCCGGTGGTAGGCAGCGAGCAGGGGGGCGTTCGCCCCGTACTGATCGTACAGAATGATGTGGGCAACCGCCACAGCCCCACCGTCATCTGCGCCGCCATCACCTCTCAGCTGAATAAAGCGAAACTGCCCACCCATATCGCCTTATCCGCCGCCCTTTATGCCCTGCCCAAGGATTCCGTTGTCCTTCTGGAGCAGATTCGTACCATTGATAAGCAGCGGCTGAAGGAAAAGGTGTGCCATCTGGATGATGCCATGATGCTGCGGGTGGATCACAGCCTTCGCATCAGCCTCGGTCTGAAATAAAAAACAGGTATATCTCTTCTGTTTACCGAAACCGTACAGAAGGATATACCTGTTCTTATTATTTTCTCTTACTCACCAGCACCAGCCACAGGAAATACAGCCCGATAAAGACCACTGTAAACACCAGTGCCTGCTGCACAGTCACAGCCTGTCCCGTCACCAGCATCAGCCCATGATAAAACACGCTGCAGATGCAGCCGGATTTCACAGCTCTGAGAAAAAGTTCGCCAATCGTCATATATTTCTCTCCCGTCATTCACATTCCAGACCATGCACATGGTTATGTACCCGCTGAATCAGAATATCCAGCGCCACCACATTCTGTCCGCCTTCCAGCACGATAATATCCGCCGTGCGCTTGCTGGGCTCCACAAACTGCTCATGCATGGGCTTCACTGTAGTCAGATACTGATTCATTACAGATTCCAGACTTCTGCCTCTTTCCTCTACATCTCTGAGAATCCTGCGCAGAATACGCACATCCGCGTCCGTATCCACAAAAATCTTGATATCCATCTGATTGCGCAGATACTCGTTCTGGAAAATCAGAATCCCTTCTATAATAATAACCTTTGTGGGCCGGATGACCATGGTTTTATCCGAACGGTTATGCACCGTAAAATCATATACAGGGCATTCAATGGTCTTTCCGTCCTTCAGAGCCTGCACATGCTCGATCATCAGATCGGTATCAAAGGCATCGGGATGGTCATAATTGAGCAGACACCGCTCCTCATAGGTCATCTCGTCATGTCTTTTGTAGTAATTATCGTGGTAAACCACTGTCACATCTTTGCCAAAGCGTTCCTTCAGGCGATTGGTCAGTGTCGTTTTGCCGCTGCCTGTTCCGCCGGCAATCCCAATAATCATAATATCCTTCATAATCAAGCCCTCCTTATCAGGATTCCTCTGTACCAAGGATAATGCGGATATCCGCATCTCCCACAGCCTCCGGTGCCACTTCTATCCTTGCATCCTTAAAATAACCTGTCAGATCCGTTCCGATCCCGCTTTCCTTCACCAGAATACGGGTATGGGGTGTCTGGGCATCCCGATAGGTATCCGGTTCCCCCAGACGGTATCCGTCTGCTGCCAGCTTATCTGTATATTTCTTCGCCAGACCGGAAATATTCCCGCCATTATAAACCTGGATCAGAAGGCTTTTGGTATCCACCGTGCCGTCCTCATTGATCTCCGGTGCGATG
>JAUNCB010000139.1 GCA_030526765.1 Bacillota bacterium | reverse complement strand
CGCCTCCGCCGCCGTTTCCTTTTCGATGCGCTGCTGCAGCTCCAGCATGCTTTCCGTGCATTTTTCCTTCTGCTCCCTGGAAATATTCTGATTTTCCAGCATCTCATTCAGAATATCCCGCTGTCTGGCACGGGACTGCTCCCGATCCAGCTTGGCTTCCGCAAAATAGCTGTCTCCTGCAGAAGCGGAAACGAAAACCGCCGCACCGTCTCCCGTGGTTTCCGCCACCTCTCCCGTGATGGGATCCAGTGCCACTTCCGCCTCGTCCCCATCATCGGGCAGGGCGGAATAATCCACCAGTGCCGTCACATCTCCCTCCTCCGTCAGCTGCAGGGCTGTCTGATTCGCCTCCGTGCTGCGGCTTTCCTGAAAATTCAGATACCCCGCTGCGGCGATCATCACCGCCAATGCCGTTACCACTACCTGATTTCGTCTGATCACAAACATCTCTGTTCTCCCCCTTATTTCATTTTCAGAACTGCGATCTTATGGGCAGGCACATCCAGAAGGGCGGCTGCCGCCTGATGGAGGGCTGCTGCCACGGCAGGGCTGTCTGCCCCCTGAGAAAGGATGACCACCCCCTCCGCCACAGGATATGCCTCCGTAAGCACCAGCGGCTCTGTGCCGCCCCGCTCCCTTTCCAGAAGCACCACACTGTCCTCCCTGCGCAGGGCTGTTCCGTCCGCTTCCTCCTTCAGATCACGGGCTATGGTCTTTTCTCCCGTCTGGCGGTAGGTGAGCATCACATCCACCCTGCCTGCTCCCTCCACAGCGGAAAGAAGCTCCGCCATCCGCTGCTCCATCTCCCCTTCCATTCCGGCCTCTGCCCGCTGGGGGCTTTCCTCTGCCGTCTGCACCGTTTTTGCCCCTGTGCGCCCCAGTGCCAGAAGCAGGATACCCAGAAAGAGCAGCAGCAGGATATTCTGCCGCATTTTTTTGTTTTCGGGGCGAAACAGCCCCTTCCATCTGTCCTTTTCCATCCTTTCCTCCTTATGTACCCAACAGCCCCAGAAGCGGATGCAGCACCGCCTCCAGTACCATAAGCCCCAGCACCAGCTCCGCATACCGCCGCTCCTTCCCCGCAGGAAGGAGGATGCCTGCCAGTGCGGAAAATATGGTCAATGCCGTTATAGTTTTTATATATGCCGTCAATGCCTCCATCATTCCTACAAGCCTCCCAACAAAAGCAGTGCCGAAAACAGAAACATCCCTTCTCCCAGAAAAACCACCCCCATCAGAAGCCCCGTATATTCCCCTGCGGCACTGATGCACTCCACCAGCCGCTCCTCGCAGATGAATTCCGCTGCCGCCGCCGTCAGCCGAAACACCAGCAAAATCACCGCCAGCTTGATGAGCAGGGGCAGACAGAGAAGGAGCAGAAAAACCGCCGCTGCCACCAGTGCCCCGCTGCTGAGGGTGCCTGCCACCGCCGCCGCCATATCCACGGCGCCGCCCATCACATCCCCCACCACAGGGACAGAGCCCACGGCGATCTTTGCCGTTTTTTCCGCCAGTGCATTGAGCGCACCGCCCCCTAACCTTTGCAGGGAAAGCAGAAGCATGAATGCCATTGCCGCCCCCTTCATGCCCCAGCCGATGCACTGTCTGAGCAGCTTGGCAAATCTGCCGAGAATGGGCTTTTCCGAAATATGATCCGCCATCTCCAGCGAGACCGCCAGCAGAATAGAATGTACGAGAATTTTTTCCACTGCCATGCTCAGTGCCGCCGAGCCGCCCATAACGGCAGACCCCATCAGGGCACTTCGGGTCACCTCGCCCTTTGCCGCCAGAAGGGTCAGAAAAATGGGCACCATCGCCGTAAATACTCCATTCAGCCCCCGCATACGCTCCACAACCACAGCAGAAATCCCCCGAAAGGTGTCAAGGATCACCACAATCAGCACCATATAGCACAGATAAAATCCCATTTCCCCCACAGACCTTCCCTGAAAGGAATCGCTGAGCTGCCGCAGAACGGCACTGAGCAGCACCACAATAACAAGCTGCAGCAGTAAGCGTCCCTGCAGGCGCAGCTCCCCGAAGGCCGCCTCCGCCAGAGCCTCCCTCCAGTCAGAAAAGGAGAAATCAAAAGCACCTGTGAGGATTTCCTTCAACAGTGCGGTGAAATCCGTTTCCGCCTCCAGCTCTGCCGCCGCCCGATCCACCGCTTCCGTTTCCAGCCTGTCCATTTCCTGTAAAACCGCCTCCGCTCCATGGACAGGCGCAGGCAGAAGGGAAAGGAGCAGAACCAGAAGCAGTATCCCTTTCTTCATCTTCCCCCTCCTTTACACCAGTCCCATCACCATTTCCAGAAGCCCCGTCAGCACAGGTGCCGCCGCCGTCATCATCATTACCTTGCCTGCCAGCTCGATCTTGGCAGCAACCGCTCCCTCCCCTGCATCGGCACAGAGCTGGGCACCGAACTGGGTCAGATAGGCAATGCCGATGACCTTCAGCACTACGGAAAAATAGCCTGCACTGACTCCTGCCTCCTCTGCCGTTTTCCGCAGCAGAAGGAGCAGCTCCCCCAATGGCTGACAGAGCCGCAGAAAGATGAGGATGCCTGCCGCCCCTGCCGTCAGCAGGGCAAGCTGGGGATTTTCCCGCTTCAGAAGCACCGCAAACACCGTACCGATGAGCCCGATGGCAATGATTTTTGTGATCTCCATTTCCTCGCCTCCTACAGCTGAAACATGGTCTGCACCGTTTCAAAAAGCTGACTGATATAGCCGATGATCCAGAACAGCACCACCACAAGCCCTGCCAAGGTGGTCATCATGGCCTGCTCCTCTCTGCCTGCACGGATCAGCACCTGATTCAGCACCGCCACCAGAATCCCCACCGCCGCAATGCGGAATACAATATCGATCTCCATCCTTCATCCCCCTTAAAGCAGGGTCACTACCAACAGGAGCCCCGAAAGGGTACCCATGCCGTAGTAGAGCCTGCCGTTTTTCCGCAGCCGTTCCCGTCCACGGGAAAGCTCGCCCTCTATGGTGCGCAGCAGAAGGGCAATGCTTTTTTCCTGCTGCCCCCGATCCAGATAGCCCAGAGAATGTCCGAAGGCAAGGATATTTTTTTCATCCTCCGCCGTCAGAAAGGTTTTGCCTGCCGCCTCCTGCCAGACCCTGCGCCAGATCTCCTCTGCCGATTCCCCCTGCCGCTCGGAAAGCGCCTCCGCCGCCTGTCGGAGGATGCTGCCCAGCCTGCCGTTCATCCGCCAGCCCACTCCCTCCAGTGCCGCAGAAAGGGGGGCGGAAAGATAGCCGATCTGCCCCTGCAGATAGATCAGCCCCCGCTCCAGTTCCTCCAGCTCCTCCAGACGGTATTTCTCCCGCAGGGCAAAATATGCTCCAAACCAAAGACACGCCCCCATAATGAGGGCTGCCCCCAAAAGCCGTATCATCCGCCATCCCCCCTTTCCAGAACCGCTCCCTTTTTATCTAAAATCGCCTCCAGTGTGCCTGTGCCCCTGCGGTCGGACAGCACCAGATAGCGTTCAAAAATTTCCGCATCTACCAGCTCCTTCAGCCGCTGCCGCACATCGCTGTAGCCATAGCCGTGGGCAGTAGCAAGGAGCTGCACCCCACAGCGCAGCACCTCTCCCACCGCCGCCGCATCCGCCGCTCCACCCAGCTCATCCACCGCAATGATCTGGGGGCTCATGCTTCTGAGCAGTAAAACCATCCCCTTCGCCTTGGGGCAGCCCTCCAGCACATCGGTGCAGCAGCCCACATCCATCTGGGGCACGCCGTCCCGCAGGGGGCAGATCTCTCCCCGCTCATCCACCACCCCCACCGCATAGTGCCGCTCACTCAGACAGCGCACCATATCCCGCAGGAGGGTGGTTTTTCCGCAGCATGGCGGCGAAACGATCAGGGTATGGCAAAACCGCTTCCCCTCCATCAGCTTCGGCAGAAATGCCTCCGCCCAGCCCTTCTGCTGTCGGGCAATGCGGATATTCAGAGCATTGATCTGCTTCAGGGTACGAATCTCTCCCCCCTCCAGCACCGCCTTGCCGCAGAAGCCCACCCGATGCCCTCCTTCCAAGGTGAGATAGCCCTGCCGCAGCTCCTCCTCGAAGGCATACAGGGAATATTCGCTGATGAAGGAAACCGCCTCCCGCAGCTCCCGTGCGGAAAGCCGCTCCTCCATGAGACGAAGGCTGCCATCCATCCCCTTCAGTGCCACAGGCTGTCCGCAGCGCAGCCGTATCTCCTGTGCCTGCAATAGCTCTTCCTCTGTGATCCTTTCCCGCAGTCTGCGGGGCAATATCCGCCGTATCTCCTCTGTTTTCATCCGCTCGTCCACCTTTCTGTTTCATCCTATGCGGTAAGGAAAAATGGTATCCCTTACATTTTTTGCTATATTTTTCCGAAAAATATTTGATTTTTTCACATATCGTGATATAATTACAACAGAAACTCCGTAACACAAGCAGAAACAAAGGTGATGCATATGAATACATTTTCTCTTTCTTCTTTTCCAAAGAACGGGGACAATGCTCCTGCTTATTTTCAGGTCCTCACAGCC
>JAUNCB010000138.1:3105-4592 GCA_030526765.1 Bacillota bacterium | reverse complement strand
GATACGCTGCTGGAAATGATCGTTCTGACAGCAGAAATGAAAGAACTGAAAGCAAACCCCAACAAAAAAGCAAGAGGTGCCATCATCGAAGCACAGCTGGATAAGGGTCGTGGTCCCGTTGCAACTGTTCTGGTTCAGAGCGGTACACTGCGTGTAGGTGATCCCGTTGTGGCCGGTCCTGCTTACGGCAGAATCAGAGCGATGACAGATGATAAGGGCAGAAGAGTAAAAGCTGCAGGTCCTTCTACACCCGTAGAAATTCTGGGTCTGTCCGAGGTTCCCGCTGCAGGTGACAGCTTCTATGTGGCAGCCAATGAAAAACAGGCAAGACAGCTGGCTGAAAGCGTAATTGCGAAAAACAGAGAAACACTGATCGCACAGACTCCTCAGAAGGTATCTCTGGATGACCTGTTCAGCCAGATCCAGAGCGGTAACATGAAAGAACTGGGCATCATCGTAAAAGCTGACGTACAGGGTTCTGTAGAAGCAGTTCGTCAGTCTCTGGAAAAACTGACAAACGAAGAGGTTCGTGTTCGTGTGATCCACGGCGGTGTTGGTGCGGTAACAGAAAGTGACGTTCTGCTGGCTTCCGCTTCCAATGCCATCATCATCGGCTTCAATGTTCGTCCCGAACCTGCTGCAAAGGCATTTGCGGATGAAGAAAAGGTTGATGTTCGTCTGTATCGTGTTATCTATCATGCCATCGAGGATATTCAGGCAGCGATGAAGGGTATGCTGGATCCCGTATACGAAGAAAAGGTTCTGGGTCATGCAGAAGTGCGTCAGACCTTCAAAGCTTCCGGTGTTGGTACCATCGCAGGCAGTTATGTAAAAGACGGTAAGATCGTTCGTAACTGTCAGGTTCGTATCGTTCGTGACGGTATCGTTGTTTACGAAGGCGAACTGGAATCCCTGAAGCGTTTCAAAGATGACGTGAAGGAAGTAGCACTGGGCTACGAATGCGGTCTGGTATTCAAGAAATTCAACGATGTAAAAGAAGGCGACTGGGTTGAAGCATTCACAATGGTTGAGATCCCTCGCTAAAATATAGGTGAACATATATGAAAACAAACAACAGATTATCCCGTATCAATGACGAGATCATGAAGGAACTGTCCCAGATCATTCGGGCAGAGCTGAAGGATCCCCGTATTGGTGCGATGACAAGCGTGATCCGTGCGGAAACAACACAGGATCTGAAATACTGCAAGGTTTTCGTTTCCGTTCTGGGTGATGAAAAGGAGAAGGAAAGTGTAATGAAGGGGCTGCAGAATGCAGGTGGTTTTATCCGCCGTCTGATCGCCCAGCGTATCAATCTGCGCTATACACCGGAATTCAGATTTAAACTGGATGAATCTGCGGAATATGCGATCCATATGGATCAGCTTTTCAGCCAGATCGCCAGAGAAAAAGAAGAGAGAGATGCAGAATGAGAAAAGAAAATGACTCTTTTATGCAGATCATGGAATGGATCCTGTCAGCTGATT
>JAUNCB010000138.1:0-3005 GCA_030526765.1 Bacillota bacterium | reverse complement strand
GCAGGGCTGATCTATGATACAGGCGGCTTCCGTCATTCCTCCACCTCTCCGGAAACAATGAAAATTGCAGGAGAGCTGATGGGCTACGGGATTCCTTTTACAGAAATATATAATCGGTTTTTCGACAGCCGCAGTTTTTCTGAGCTGAAGATCATGGGACGTGCACTGGATCACGCAGAGCTGCTTTATGGCGGTGCGGTGGTGGTTTCCACCATTACAACAGCGGAAATTCAGGAGCTTGGCGGCAGCAATAAGGAGCTGGATGCTATCATCAATTATCTGAAGGGCGTTCTGGGGGCAAAAATTGCCTGCTTCTTCTATGAAAAGACAGAAACAGATGTAAAGGGAAGTTTCCGTGGGAATGATGGGTATGATGTATGTGCGCTGGCGCAGAAATTTGGCGGCGGTGGTCATGTAAAGGCGGCAGGCTGTACCATTACCGCACCCATTGCCGAGGCAAAGGCGATGGTGCTGGCAGAAGTGGAAAAGATGCTGTAAAGGAGGATTTCCTTTTGGACGGTATTTTTAATATATATAAGGAAAAAGGCTTTACCTCTCATGATGTGGTGGCGATCGTCAGAAGAACCATTCACATGAAGAAGGTAGGGCATACAGGTACGCTGGATCCCGATGCGGAAGGTGTTTTGCCTGTCTGTGTCGGCAGAGCAACAAAGCTTTCCGATGTGATCATGGATGGCAGAAAAAGCTATCGTGCCATGCTGCGTTTAGGCATTACAACAACAACGGAGGATGCCTCCGGTGAGGTGCTGGAAACAAAAGAAGTGGATTTCGATGAAGAGAAGATCCGTGCAGCGGCAGCATCCATGATCGGCAGACTGGAGCAGGTACCTCCCATGTATTCTGCAGTAAAGGTGAATGGGAAAAAGCTTTATGAGCTTGCCAGAGAGGGCAAGGAGGTTGAGCGAAAATCCCGCACGATCGAAGTGTATGACATTCGCATCCGTCAGTTTCTGCCTCCGGACAGGGTGGAAATGGATGTGGACTGCTCCAAGGGAACCTATATCCGTACCCTTTGTGCAGATATTGGCAAGGCACTGGGCTGCGGCGGACATATGGCAGAGCTGCTGCGTACCGCAACAGGTGCATTTTCTCTGGAAAATGCCATTAAACTGGATGAACTGAAGGCACTGGCGGAGGAAGGAAGAACGGAAGAAGCACTGCTTACCATGGAGAAGGCCTTGAAGGACTATCCTGTGGTAAAGGTTTCTCCCAAATCCACGAAATTCCTTTATAACGGTGCGAAGATTCAGGAAAGATTTTTTACAGAAAAACCTGCGTCTTACAAGGAAGGGGATATTGTGGCAGCCTATGACCACGAAAACAACCTTGTGGGACTTTATGAGATAAAGAACGAAGAAAATAATTTTTACATGAAACCATACAAGATGCTGATCTAAGAAGCTGTCAGAAGCAGCGAGGGCTGATCGGCATAAAAAGTAAGGAGTAAAAAAATGGAACATATTACTGACACGCGAATTGAGCAAAGTCAGCCCACAGCCGTAACGCTGGGGAACTTTGACGGCCTGCATCTGGGTCATCGTTCGCTGATCAATCTGACAAAGCAGTTTGCGGAGGAACAGGGACTGAAAAGTGTGGTATTTACCTTTTCTCCCCATCCTATGCTGGTTTTTCAGAAAAAAGATGATTTTGCCCTGATTATGGCACCCGATGAAAAGAAATTTCAGATGGAGCAGATGGGCATAGATACTTATATCGAATATCCCTTTGATGCAGAATTTGCGGCAATGAGCCCCGAGGATTTCGCCATTAAGCTGATTTTTGAAAAGCTGAACTGTCAGGTTCTGGTGGTAGGGGAAGACTATCATTTCGGCAAGGGTGCAGCAGGGAACTATGAAATGCTGAAGGAAATGGGCGCAGAGCGGGGCATCATGGTTATTGGTGTGCCGAAGGTGCTGCATGGAGAGGACAGAGTCAGCTCCTCCCGTATCCGCAAATGTCTGATTGAAAAGGATCTGGAGGAAGCAAACCAGATGCTGACTGTTCCCTATTTCATTCTGGGCACGGTAAAGGAAGGCAAAAAGCTGGGCAGAACCATCGGGTTCCCCACAGTCAATATTGAAGCGCATCCGCTGAAGCTGTTCCCTCCCAATGGCGTTTATGCCACAAAAACACTGTATAAGGGCAAATACTATTATGGTGTGACAAACATCGGCAAAAACCCTACGGTGAATGGTACAGTAAAGATCGTGGAAACCTTCCTTCTGGATTTCAATGAATCCATTTACGGGGAAGAGCTGCAGACCTTTTTCTATCAGTTCCTGCGCAATGAGGAGAAATTCCCCGATGTGGCAGAGCTGCAGAGACAGATTGCCATCAATGCGGAACAGGCAAGGGATTATTTTGCCTCTGCGGAATATGAACGCTGGAAAAGCGAGCAGGAATAAGAAATCATGAAAGAAAACAGAAAGTTATGGGCAAATCTTGCGCTTCTGATGACAGCAATGATCTGGGGCAGCGGATTTGTATTTCAGAAATTCGCCACAGAGGAGCTGGGCAACTGGTTTATTGTGGCATCCCGTTTTACCGTGGCAGGTATGATCACCGCACTGATGACAAGAAAAAAATTTCATCTGATCGACAGGGAATACCTGCTGGGCGGGCTGTGGATCGGTGCTACGGTGGCAATCGGCACATGGCTGCAGGTGGCGGCGATGGGGCTTGGCACAAGCCCCGGTAAATCAGCCTTTCTGACGGCGGCCTATTGCGTTATGGTTCCTTTTCTGGCATGGATTGTTATGAAGGAACGTCCCCAGAAGAATCATCTGGCGGCAGCGGTCATCTGTCTGGTGGGGATCGGTCTGATTTCATGGAACGGCAGCGGTGGCATGACGGCAGGGGATATGCTGACCCTTCTTTGCAGTGTGATGTTTGGTATCAATCTGATCTGCATTTCCAAGTATTCCAGAGGAAGGGATCCTATGCTTCTGACGATGCTTCAGATCGTAGTCTGTGCAGCCTTTGGC
>JAUNCB010000137.1 GCA_030526765.1 Bacillota bacterium | reverse complement strand
TGGTATCGTTCTTGCTGTACCTGTAAAGGAAGGTACTGCCGTTTCGGCTACATCCATGTTCAGTGAGGGTTCAACCGTTGTTAAAATCGCTAACATGCAGGATGTGATTTTCAAAGGTAAGATTGATGAGACAGAAGTGGCTAAGCTTTCTGTTGGAATGAATATGACCCTTGTTTTGGGTGCTATGCAGAATGAGAAGATTTCGGCTACATTGGAATATGTATCTCCGGAAGCCGTGTCAAGCAATGGTGCCAAAATGTTTGAGATTCATGCTTCTGTCCATATTCCTGCAGGCTTGAATATATTGAATGGATATAGTGTAAATGCCAATATTGAATTGGAAAAGGCCAGTCAAGCACTTTCCATCGATGAAACGGCGGTCGAAATCGACAATGGAAAAACGTATGTCTATAAACTTACTTCGCCTGTCGAAGACACCGAAGACCAGACTTTCGAACGTATGGCTATCGAAGCAGGTATCAGCGACGGTATTCATATCGAAGTGAAGGATGGCATCACAGAGAACATGATGCTTCGTGGAATCAAAAAATAAGGATGGGATATGAAAAAGAATAACCGCATCGGCAAAAAGATCCTCATCACGGGGAAGGGCCGCTGCAATGTGACCAATGACAGTGATGTGCAGGGGCTTCTGGATAATATTCCCGGAAATCCCTACTTTATGTACAGCTCCTTCTATCAGCTGGACAGCTTTGCTCTGCAGGAATTCTTTAAAAATCTGGGGCTGGAGCTGAAGGTGGAACGGGGCAGAAGAGTTTTCCCTGTATCTGACCGTTCGCTGGATGTGGTTCTTGCCTTGGAGAAATATGTGAAACAGAATCAGGTGAAGCTGCATCTGGAAAGCCCTGTGGACAGTATTCTTGTGGAGGATGGAAGGGCGGCGGGGATCCGCCTGAAAAACGGAAAGGAAGAAAAGGCAGATGGCGTGATCGTCTGCACAGGCGGGCTTTCCTATCCCGGGACAGGCTCAACAGGAGATGGCTATCGTTTTGCAAAGGCGGCAGGGCATCATGTGACGAAGCTCTATCCTTCTCTGGTGCCTTTGAAAACGGCAGAAGGCTGGTGCCATGAACTGATGGGACTAAGCTTGAAAAATATTGAGATCACCATCAAAAATAATAAAGGAAAAAAGGTGTATACGGATTTCGGGGAAATGCTGTTTACCCATTTCGGTGTTTCCGGCCCTGTTATTTTAAGTGCCAGCAGACATATTATCCTTACCATTGAGGAGGGCTATAAGCTGTATATTGATTTAAAGCCTGCCATGGATGAAAAGAAGCTGGATACAAGACTGCTGCGGGATTTTGAAAAATATGCCAATAAGGACTTTGTGAATGCACTGGACGAGCTGCTGCCCCAGAAGCTGATCCCCGTGATCATTGAACTGGCGGAGATCGATCCCCGCAAGAAGGTCAACAGCATCACCAAGGAAGAAAGGAAGCGGCTGGCTGGGCTGCTGAAGGCACTGCCGCTGACGATCACGGGAGTGACGGGCTATCATGAGGCTGTTGTTACCTGCGGCGGGATCGATACCGATGAGATCGATCCTTCCACCATGGAGAGCAAGCTGGTAAAAAACCTGCATTTTGCAGGGGAGGTTCTGGATGTGGATGCCTATACGGGCGGATTCAATCTGCAGATCGCTTTCTCCACAGGCTACACAGCGGGAGAAATGGTCTGTCAGGAATAAGGAGGATATAAAACATGAAAAGATTTTCCATAGCGGTAGACGGCCCCGCAGGCTCCGGCAAAAGTACTGTTGCCAAAAGAGTAGCGGCAAAACTGGGAATTATATATGTAGATACCGGTGCGATGTATCGTACCGTTGCGCTGCACTGCACACAGACGGGTATTGATCTTCAGGCGGAAGCGGCGGTGGTGGCTTCTCTGGATGAACTGAATATGCGGATCGAGCCCAATGCAGAAGGGCAGAAGATTTTTCTGAATGGCGAAGATGTAACAGCGAAGATCAGAACGGCAGAAATCGGAAAAGGTGCTTCTACAGTCGGTGCTTATCAGAAGGTGCGGGAACGGATGGTCGAGCTGCAGCAGGATATGGCGAAGGAACTGTCTGTGATCATGGACGGCAGAGATATTGGTACGGTAGTTCTGCCTGAGGCAGAGGTAAAGATCTATCTGGATGCGGGCGTAGAGGAAAGAGCCCGCCGACGTGTGGGTGAGCTGATCGCCAAGGGCGAAAATCCTGATTTTGAAGAAATCAGAAATATGATCATCCAGCGGGATTATAATGATATGAACAGAGCACACAGCCCGCTGAAAAAAGCGGAGGATGCCATCAGTCTGGATTCCACCAGCATGACCATTGCGGAAGTGGAGCAGGCGATTCTGGATATCGTGGCAGAAAGGGTGAAATAAAATGGAACAGAAGAACAGAACAAAGGAATCCTGGTTTTATCACTTTGCTGTATGCCTCATAAAGATATGGTATGCGATCATGTTCCGCATTGAAATCGTGGGCAAGGAAAATATCCCTGAGGAGGGCAATGCCATCATCTGCTGCAATCATTACAGCAATTATGATCCTTTTTCTGCAGCGATCTATCTGGACAGACTGCCTCGTTATATCGGGAAGAAGGAACTGTTTGCAAATCCTGTTTTAAGGTGGATGCTGCAGCAGGTAAGGGTATTTCCTGTAGACAGACAGGCTGCTATGGATATGAAGGCAGTAAAGCAGGCTCTGGCGGTGCTGAAGGAGGGTGAGATCCTTGGCATTTTTGCGGAGGGTACCCGTGTGAAAGAGGGCGAAGATGTGGCTGCGAAGGCTGGTGTTGCACTCTTTGCCATGAAGGGGAATGCACCTGTGATCCCCTGTGCCATCAGTGGGAAATATAAATTCCGCGGAAAGATCCGCGTGGAATATGGAGAACCTATGATGCTGGAGGAATTCCGTGGAGTCAAACTGACAACGGAAGTGATGGGCGAGATCACAGCGGCAATTATGGGAAAAGTGGAAGAAATGAAGGTGAAAGCATGAACAGAGTGACACTGGCGGAGTCCGCAGGCTTTTGCTTTGGTGTAAAGCGTGCCATTGAAATGGCATACGAAGAGATCGGGAAGAAGGACGGAAAGCCTCTTTATTCCTATGGGCCTCTGATCCATAATAAAGAAGTGACCAATGATCTTGACAAAAAGGGTCTGCATATCATTGAATCTCTGGAGGGGATAGAGGAAGGCACGGTAGTGATCCGTTCCCATGGTGTAGGAAAATTCCTTTATGATGCTCTGGAGGAGAAGGGGATGCAGATGGTAGACGGTACCTGTCCCTTTGTCAAGAAGATCCATACCATCGTAAATGAGGCGTGGAAGGATGGAAAGTCCATTATCATTGTGGGAGACGGCAAGCATCCGGAGGTAATGGGGATCAATGGCTGGTGCGGCGACAGTGCGATCATTCTGGAGAATCCCGATGAGGCAGCGGCAATCGAGCTTGCACAGGAGAAGGAATATGCGGTTGTGGTGCAGACAACCTTCCGTCAGAGTAAATTTGATACGATGATTGATATTCTGAAAGGGAAGGGACTCAGGCTGGAGGTTTCCCAGACGATCTGCTCTGCAACGGAAACAAGACAGAAGGAAGCTATGGAGCTGTCCCAAAAAGTGGACAAGATGATCGTGATCGGCGACAAAAAAAGCTCCAACACCCAGAAATTGGTTGAAATCTGCAAAAAAAATTGCGAGAATACCGTACATATTGAAACAATTTGCGATTTGGTGTTGAAAAATTTTTCGAGCAGTGATAAAATAGGTGTAACTGCGGGTGCGTCTACACCACCTGCAATAATTAAGGAGGTAGTTGTTACTATGAGCGAAATGGAAAATGTAAACGTTGAAGAAATGAACTTTGAGCAGATGCTGGAAGCATCTCTCGTTACACTGCACACAGGTGATGTGGTAAAAGGCACAGTTATCCAGGTGGTGGGCGAAGAGGTTTCCGTTAATCTGGGCTTCAAATCTGATGGTGTAATCCCCAGAGGCGAATTCTCCAGAGATACAACAGTAGTTCCCAGCCAGGTAGTTCAGCCCGGCGATGAAATCGAAGTTTTTGTTGTTCGTGTAAATGATGGCGACGGCAATGTTCTGCTGTCCAGAAAACGTATCGAAGAACAGAAGGGTATGGAAGATATCGAAAAAGCATTCAACGAAAAAACAGTTGTTACTGGTACAGTAACAGACGTTGTAAAAGGCGGTCTGATCGCTATCGTGAATGGTGTAAGAGTATTTATCCCCTCTTCTCAGGTTTCCAACAGATTCATCGAAGACCTGTCCGTATTCAAAGGTCAGGAACTGGAATTCAACATCATTGAAATGGACAGAGTAAAACGTCGTATCATCGGCGGCAGAAAAGCTCTGGTTGAACAGGAAATCGCAGCTAAGAAAGCAGCTCTGTTCGAAACAATCGAAGCTGGTGCTAAGATCGCTGGTACAGTATCCAGACTGACAGATTTCGGTGCATTCGTTGATCTGGGCGGTGTTGATGGTCTGATCCACATCTCTGAAATGAGCTGGGGCAGAATCTCCAATCCCAGAGAGGTACTGAAAGAAGGTCAGGCTGTTGAAGTAT
>JAUNCB010000136.1 GCA_030526765.1 Bacillota bacterium | reverse complement strand
GGGCAAAGGTGTTATCATCGCTGAAACAAAGGAAGCGGCGCAGGATGCGGTTCGCTCCATGATGGCGGATAAAGTATTTGGCGCTTCCGGCGATCATATCGTGATCGAAGAATTCATGACAGGTCCCGAAGTTTCCGTACTGTCCTTCACAGACGGTAAAACACTGATCCCCATGGTTTCCGCTATGGACCATAAGAGAGCGCTGGACGGCGACAAGGGTCTGAATACAGGCGGTATGGGTACAATCGCACCCAACCCCTTCTATACAGAAGCAGTGGCACAGGAATGTATGGATAAGATTTTTATTCCTACCATGAACGCAATGAATGCGGAAGGCCGTACATTCAAGGGATGTATTTTCTTCGGTCTGATGATCACACCCAACGGCCCTAAGGTAATCGAATACAACTGCCGTTTCGGTGATCCCGAAACACAGGTGGTTCTGCCCCTTCTGGAAACAGACCTGCTGACGATTATGCAGGCAGTTGCGGCAGAGAAACTGGATGAAGTAGAAGTAAAATTCAGCGATAAAGCAGCATGCTGCGTTATCATGGCTTCCGCTGGTTATCCCGAAAGCTATGAAAAGGGTTTTGAAATCACACTGCCCGAAGAAGATAAGCTGATCTTCGTTGCAGGTGCAAAAGAAGCAGAGGGCAAGCTGCTGACAAATGGCGGCCGTGTGCTGGGTGTTACAGAAATTGCAGATACACTGCCCGAAGCCATTGCGAAATCCTATGAAACTGTGAAAACAGTGAAATTTGATAATGCATACTACAGAAACGATATCGGTAAGAAAGCCCTTGCGGCGGAGGTATAAAGAGTATGGTTTATAGAATTTACGTAGAGAAAAAAGCAGGTCTGGCTGCAGAAGCAGACGGCCTGAGAAGCAAAATCAACAATCTGCTGGGCATCAAGGGTCTGACAGGTCTGCGTCTTCTGAACAGATATGATGCAGAAGGTCTGGAGAAAGATTTGTTCGATTACTGTACAAAAACAGTATTCTCCGAACCCCAGCTGGATGATCTTCTGACAGAACTGCCCACAGACGGCGCAGTTACCTTTGCAGTGGAATTCCTGCCCGGTCAGTTTGACCAGAGAGCAGCTTCCGCAGCAGAATGTATCCAGATCATCTCCAAACAGGAAAGACCCCTGGTAAGATCTGCAAAAGTATATGTTCTGTATGGGGAACTGACAGATGCAGATGTAGCTGAAATCAAAAAATTCCTGATCAACCCCGTAGAATCCAGAGAAGCAACACTGGACGCTTTCGATACACTGGATGTTCAGTACGAAATCCCTACAGAAGTAGCAACACTGGACGGTTTTATCAAACTGGATGAAGCAGGTCTGGCTGATTTCGTAAGATCTATGGGTCTGGCAATGGATCTGGATGACATCAAAGTATGTCAGGCTTATTTCCTGAGCGAAGACAGAGATCCTACTATCACAGAAATCAAAATGATCGACACTTACTGGTCCGATCACTGCCGTCATACCACATTCCTGACAACCATCGACAGCGTGAAGTTTGAAGATGAACTGCTGCAGAATGCGTATAACGAATATATCGCTACAAGAGAAGCCATCGGCAGAACAAAACCCATCAACCTGATGGATATCGGTACCATTGCTGCGAAACTTCTGAAAAAAGAAGGCAAACTGGACGGTCTGGATGAATCTGAAGAAATCAACGCTTGTACAGTAAAAATCGACGTTGATGTAGAAGGGGAAACACAGAAATGGTTGCTGCTGTTCAAAAATGAAACACACAACCATCCTACAGAAATCGAACCCTTCGGCGGCGCTGCAACATGTGTCGGCGGTGCGATCCGTGACCCTCTGAGCGGTCGTTCCTATGTATACGCAGCAATGCGTGTAACAGGTGCAGCAGATCCTCTGAAACCCGTATCCGAAACCATCGAAGGCAAACTGCCTCAGAGAACCATTGTACAGACTGCAGCGGCAGGCTACAGCTCCTACGGTAACCAGATCGGTCTGGCAACAGGTCAGGTAGATGAAATCTATCACCCCGGTTATGTGGCGAAGAGAATGGAAATCGGTGCAGTTATCGCAGCGGCTCCTGCAGAAAATGTACGCAGAGAACGCCCCGAAGATTCCGATATCATCATCCTGCTGGGCGGCAGAACAGGCCGTGACGGCTGCGGCGGTGCAACAGGCTCCTCCAAATCCCACACAGTAGAATCCCTGGAAAGCTGCGGTGCGGAAGTACAGAAGGGTAATGCACCCGAAGAAAGAAAACTGCAGAGACTGTTCAGAAATCCCGAAGCATCCAAACTGATCAAACGCTGTAATGACTTTGGTGCGGGCGGTGTTTCTGTAGCCATCGGTGAACTGGCAGACGGTCTGGAAATCGATCTGAACGCAGTCCCTAAAAAATATGACGGTCTGGACGGCACAGAACTGGCAATTTCCGAATCTCAGGAAAGAATGGCAGTTGTAGTTGCTGCGAAAGACGTAGAAAGATTCAAAGAACTGGCATTCATGGAAAATCTGGAAGCAACAGTTGTTGCCAGAGTAACAGAAGAACCTACTCTGAAAATGACATGGAACGGCAAACAGATCGTTCACCTGTCTCGTGCATTCCTGGATTCCAACGGTGCAGAAAAACACATTGATGTAGCTCCTGCGGCTCCCGAAAAATTTGTGAAGGAAATCCCCGCTGATTTCAAAGCAGGTTACATGGAACTGGCACAGGATCTGAACATCTGCTCCAAGAGAGGTCTGTCCGAACGCTTCGACTCCACCATCGGTGCGGGTACTGTTCTGATGCCTTTCGGCGGCAAAAACCAGAAAACACCCATCCAGGCGATGGTAAATAAAGTATCCGTAGAAAAACAGGATACCACAACATGCTCTCTGATGGCATGGGGCTACAACCCCTTCATCGCAGAAAAGAGCCCTTACCACAGTGCATATCTGGCAGTAGTGGAATCTGTTGCAAAACTGATCGCTACAGGTGCAGATTTCAAAGAAGTTTACCTGTCCTTCCAGGAATACTTTGAAAAACTGGGCAAAGATGAAAAACGCTGGGGCAAACCTCTGGCAGCTCTTCTGGGTGCATTCATGGCACAGAAGGGTCTGGAAATCGCTGCCATCGGCGGTAAGGACTCCATGTCCGGTTCCTTCGAAAACATCGATGTACCTCCCACACTGGTATCCTTCGCTGTTACAGTAGACAGCATCAAAAATATCATTTCTCCCGAATTCAAGGCTGCCGGCCATAAAGTAGTTCTGGTGAAACCCGAATACGATGCAGAAGGTCTGCCTACCACAGACAGCCTGAAAGCACTGTTCGATCAGGTAACAGGTCTGATGAGAAGCGGTAAGGTTGCAGCTGCTTACACACCTACACTGGGCGGTGTTGCAGAAGCAATTCTGAAAATGGCTATGGGTAATGACATCGGCTTTACATATGCTGACGGCGTAACAAAAGAAGAAATCTTCGGTTACAACTACGGTGCATTCGTTCTGGAGCTGACAGAAGATGTGGAAATCGGCACAGTTCTGGGTACCACAGGCGGTGACGCTATCGTTTCCGGCGCAGACAGCATTGCACTGGCTGACATCTTCGCAGCATACGAAAATAAACTGGAAGAAATCTTCCCTATGAACGCAGCTGCAGAAGAAAAGGCAGAAATCCTTACCTTTACAACAAAAGCTGAAGGCATCACATACAAGGCGAAAGCACCCGTTGCAAAACCTCGTGTGCTGATCCCTGTATTCCCCGGCACAAATTGCGAATTCGACTCTGCAAAAGCAGTAGAACGGGCAGGTGCGGAAGCAAACATCTTTGTGATCAACAACCTGTCTGCGGCAGGCATTGCGGATTCCATCGAACGCTTTGCAAAAGAAGTGAAACAGTCTCAGACAATCTTCATCCCCGGTGGTTTCTCCGGCGGTGACGAACCCGATGGTTCCGGTAAATTTATCACAGCATTCTTCCGTAACCCCGAAGTAAAAGAAGAAGTGACAAAACACCTGAACGAAAGAGACGGTCTGATGATCGGTATCTGTAACGGTTTCCAGGCGCTGATCAAACTGGGTCTGGTTCCCTTCGGTGAAATCATCGATACAGATGAAACATGTCCTACACTGTCTTACAACACCATCTCCAGACACCAGTCCAAGATCGTTCGTGTCAGACTGGCTACTGAAAAATCTCCTTGGCTGACAAATGTAAGCGCAGGCGATATCTTCAGCGTACCTATCTCCCACGGGGAAGGCCGTATCCTGATGGATGATAAGATGGTACAGGATCTGGCAGCAAAGGGTCAGATTCTGACACAGTATGTAGACGAAAAGGGTCTGCCTACCAATGACATCCAGTTCAACCCCAACGGCTCCACTCACGCAATCGAGGGTCTGATCTCTCCCGATGGCCGTGTACTGGGTAAAATGGGTCATGCAGAACGTATCGGTGATGGTCTGTATCAGAACGTTGCAGGTAACTACGATATGAAGCTGTTCAAATCCATGGTTGAATATTTCAAATAAAAAATAGCCGCAGCGTAGGCTGTTTGCTGCAGATGGGTTTGGCGAAGCCAATCCATATGCTGAATCATGAATATTTGAGTTCTAAAATGGGGCGAGTGAATTCTCGCTCCTTTTTTATTGCGAAGAAGAGAAAAGGG
>JAUNCB010000135.1 GCA_030526765.1 Bacillota bacterium | reverse complement strand
CGTTTTTCCGCCACATCGGCAAGGCCATAGCCGCAAAGGGTCAGAAGCTGCTCCGCCGCCCGATAGCTTTCGGGATGCACCCCTGTTCTGTCCAGAGGCATCGCACTTTCCGGCAAACGCAGGAAGCCTGCACACTGCTCGTATGCCTTCGGCCCCAGCTTGGGCACCTTCAGCAGTTCTTTTCTGGCGGAAAATCTGCCGTTTTCCTCCCGATATTTCAGAATATTCTTCGCTACGGTGCTGTTGATGCCCGCCACATAGGACAGCAGGGCAGGGCTTGCCGTATTCAGGTCTACCCCAACACTGTTTACACAGTCCTCCACCACGCCGCCAAGGACTTCGCCCAGCCGCTTCTGATTCATGTCATGCTGATATTGTCCTACACCGATGGATTTCGGATCGATCTTTACCAGCTCCGCCAATGGATCCTGTACCCTTCTGCCGATGGATACGGCACTGCGCAGGGAAACATCATATTCGGGAAATTCCTCTGCCCCCAGCTTGGAGGCGGAATATACGGAAGCTCCCGCTTCGTTGGTGATGATATACTGTACAGGATGCTTTGTTTTCTTCAGCATTTCCGCCACAAACCGCTCCGATTCTCTGGAGGCGGTGCCGTTGCCGATAGAAATGAGCTGTACCCCGTATTTTTCAATAAGTCCAAGAAGCTTTTTCTCCGCCTCCGCTGTTTTATTCTGCGGTGGTGTAGGATAAACCACTGTGGTTTCCAGCGGCTTCCCTGTTTCATCGATCACAGCGATCTTGCAGCCGGTACGATAAGCGGGGTCAAGGGCAAGGACGATTTTGCCGCTGATGGGTGGCTGCAGCAGAAGCTGCCTCAGGTTTTCCCGAAATACGCCAAGGGCTGCTTCCTCTGCCTTTTCCGTCAGATCATTCCGCAGCTCCCGCTCCAGAGAGGGGGCGATCAGCCGCTTATAGCTGTCTGCAATGACCTCCCGCAGGATATCTGCCGTATTGCTGTTTTTGCGGATCAGCTTCCGCTCCATCCGCTGCAGAATCTTCTCTTCCTCAGCCACTGCGATCTTTACGGAGAGGAAGCCTTCCTTCTCCCCACGGTTTACCGCAAGCACACGGTGTCCTGCGATCTTCTTCAAGGGCTCCTGATAATCATAATACATTTCATAAACGGAGGGCTCCTCCTTTGCCTGAACAGAGACAAGGGCTCCTGCTTTCACGGTTTCCTCCCTTAACAGCTGCCGCAGGGCAGGATCATCGGAAAACTGCTCCGCCAGAATATCCATGGCTCCCTGCAGGGCATCCTCCGCTGTTTCCACGCCTTTTTCGCCGTCCACAAAGCCCGCTGCCCATTCCATGGGGCTGCCCTTGGCATTCTGGCTGAATATCTGCTCCGCAAGGGGCTGCAGCCCCTTTTCCTTCGCCATGGAGGCACGGGTGCGCCGTTTCGGGCGGAAGGGACGATACAAGTCCTCCAGTGCCGTCTGGGTCTCCGCCGCATCCAGCTGTTTTTCCAATTCTTCCGTCAGACTGCCCTGCTCTGCAATGGCGTTTTTTACCTGCTCCCGCTTTTCCTCCAGATTCCGAAGGGCCTGCAGTCTGTCTGCCAGCTGACGGATCACCTGATCGTCCAGAGAGCCGGTCATTTCCTTTCGATAGCGGGCAATAAAGGGAATGGTGTTCCCCTCGTCCAGAAGCTGTACCGTATGCTCCACCTGAAATGATTTGATATTCAGTTCTTCCTGTAATTTCTTTAATATATCCATATCCGTTCCTTTCTCCTCTTTCCATGCCATGCTCCCCCAAGCAGCAAGCCCCGCTCAGCGATATTTTTCCCAGATCTCTTCCAGCTTCTGATTACATGCTTCGGCAGAAAGCAGCAGCCGATAGGCATTTCGCTCTCCCTCTGTTTTTTCCGCCATTCCCCTTACCACCAGAAAATCCAGATGTGCCATGGTTTCCCCCACAGCAAACCACCGCTGGGACAGGGGAAATTCTGCCCATGTCTTCCCCCGCATGGACCATTTCAGATGAGCGGCAATCTCCGTTGCATGGCTGTTGGGATGGGCGGAAAGCGCCTCCACCGTTTCCTGCATCCGCACCAGATGATGCTCGATGATCTGAGCGATCCGCACATACACATCCATTTCGTTTTTCCGATGGGCAGGAAATGCCGTTTCCATCTCATAGCTCCGTATTTTCACCAGACTGTCCAGATAATCCCCCAGAGAATCCTCCGCTTCCGCCCAGTGGGTGATATTGGGTGTAATATCAAACAGAATATGATCCGCCGTAAACATCAGCTTCTTTTCCTTGCAGTACAGACACATCTGCCCAGGTGTATGCCCGGGAACGAACACACAGGTAAAGACCCATCTGCCGACTCTGATCTCATCCCCATCGGCAACATGCACCGCATCGAAATATTTTGCAGGCGCCAGCCCTCTGGCAGGATTAGAAATGCGCAGCTCCGCCAGCTGTTCTCTGGTGAAGCCTTCTTTATAATATAATTCATCTGCCGCAGCCCAGCGGTGTCCATCCTTATGCTGGGCAAGGATATCATGATCTATGGCACTGATGTAGATCTTCCCGGGCTTCCCTTCCATGACCACAGGCGCAAGGCCTGTATGGTCGGAATGGAGGTGGGTCAGAAACAGATCCGTTCTGTTCCAGTTTGCATCCAGTTCTTTCAGCCCCGCCAGAAGGGCTTCCTCACATTCGGGGCGGTTAAACCCCGTATCCACAATCAGCGTTTCCCCCTTATCCTGAATGATATAGCAGTTCAGGTTTTTCAGGGGATTATCGGGCAGGGGTACGTCTATCTGAAAAATATTGGGCTCTTCATAAATTTTCTTCAGCATCCATATTTCCTCTCTTTCTCTTTCGTGTTATCATTTATTTTAACAGAAAACACAAAAGATGAAAACCATTCAGGAGGAATGTCCTATGCTTACTGTCAGACCTGCAACCGAAAAAGACTATCCTGCCATCGTTCACTGGAATGAAACCAAAGGAGAAGACTATCTGTTCCAATGGGCAGGATTTACCACTTACACCCATCCGCTGACAGCCGATCAGATCGCCCGTCAGGCAGGCAAAGACGGGGTTCACCTGTATCTTGCCCTTGACGGAGATACCCCCATCGGTGCAGGAGAAATCTGCGACATCAACAAGGGGGCAAAAACCGGCCGCATCTGCCGTCTGATTTTTGCAGAAGAAGCCAAAAACAAAGGCTTCGGCGAACAGTTCCTGCAGGAGCTTTCCCGTATTGCCTTTACAGAAATGGGGCTTGTATCCCTTTCCCTGCGAGTATACTGCTTCAATGCCAATGCCATCCGCTGTTACGAGAAGGTGGGCTTTCGTGTATCGGAGTTTTTTTCCGAAACAGACCCTCACTGGAACAATTATTCCATGGAACTGAAAAAAGTATAAAAAAATGGTATCCAAACGGATACCATTTTGTATTTTCATTATTCAACAGGCACTGTAAAGCCATGTTCTTCAAAATATCTTGCCGCACCTGCATGGAAGGGAACAGGAACACCTGTAGTCGCATTTTCTACGCTGACCTGAATCCCTCTTTCCAGAATGGCGGAAATTGCTTCGCTGTTATCGTAAATACCCGCTGTCAGATGATATACGTCTTCCTCGGGCAGATCCGCGGAAACGATCACCGTTGCCTGTACGGAAACAGTGGATACATCCTGATTCAGACCGGGATATGTACCGCTCAGGATCACATGCTTATTGTAATAAGGATAACGCTCCATCAGTTCTTCTGCTCTTCTGCCGTCAATATTGACCAGATGGGCATGTTCTGCAGCGATCAGATCCTCCACAACCTTTGTAGGGGTACCGGAAACGATAAAGGCCGCATCCACCTCGCCCTCCTTCATGGCTTCGATGGATTCGCCAAAGGAGAGATTTACTGTTTTGATATCATCCCCTGTACGCAGACCGTAAATATCAAAAATCGTCATAGCATTGAGGGCAACCCCGGAGTCCTCGGCACCGATGGAAACGGTTTTCCCTTTCAGATCGCTCACCCTCTGGATGCTTTCATCCAGCGTTACGATCTGCACCGCTTCTTCATAGAGCCCGCCGATGGCACGGAAGGATCTTGTGGATTCGTCCTTTGTAAAGGCACGAATTCCGGACCATGCATAGGACATCACATCCGCCTGCGCCAGTGCCAGCTGGCAGATGCCTTCATTTACCCCATTGATATTTGCCACGGAGCCTTCTGTGGAAACCACCTCGATATCCGCACCGGCAGCATCGCCCATATAGCCGGAAAGCAGATTGCCGAAGGCAAAATAAGAGCCTGTATGGTCACCGGTCGCAAAAATCAGGGAAGGTGTTTCTCCCTTGACACCCTGTGTATCGGAAGTGCCGCAGGCGGATGCCGCAAACACCAGCACACATGCCTGCAATAATGCAAAAATTCTTTTTTTCATATTCCATTTCCTTTCTTTCGCTCTGGAAAATCTTCATAGTTCATTTTATTATACAAAATTTTCTGCCGTCTTTCAACCAGCATTTTTCATATCTGTCATATTCCATCCAAATGCAAATTATTTCCGTTAAAGTGCAATATATATTTGACATTTTGATGTTTCTCATATAATAATAAAAGTAAGTAAACTGCAAAATAAACCTCTAGGGAAGTGATCCTTTGAAAAATCT
>JAUNCB010000134.1 GCA_030526765.1 Bacillota bacterium | reverse complement strand
ATCTGGTCACCCCAACACAAACCCTGAACCCGTTCTGGGCTTCCTGGGCGGCGTTGACAGCCCTGTTATCAACGACTTCCTGTATGGTTACCTGGAAGGTGCAAAATCCGTTAACCCCGACATCAAGGTTGACACACGTTATGTAACAAACTACTATGACACAGCTTATGGTAAAGAACTGTCCCTGTCCATGATCAACGACAAAAAAGTTGACATCGTTTGGGGCGTAGGCGGCGCAGCTGGTAACGGTGGTGCTGAAGCAGCTCAGGAAACAGGCAAAGCTTGGTTCATCGGCGTTGACTCCGATCAGGAATCCACATTCGGTGCTGAACTGGCAGCAATCACACTGACATCCGGTCTGAAGAACGTAGGCGATGGTATCTGCTGGTTCTTCGATGAATGGGATGCAGGCAATGAATACTGGGGTTCCGAAGTGAACCTGGGTATCGCTGAAGGCGGCGTAGGCATGGTTACAGATAAAAACTTCACAACAGTACCTCAGGAAGTACAGGATGCTGTAATTGCAGCACAGGATGCAATCGTTGCAGGTGAAATCACAGTTCCTTCCGCTCTGAAGGAAGGCGGCAATGATGCAGCAATCGCTCTGAGAGATTCCATGCAGCCTTAATGAAAATCCATAGCTGAATATAAACAGCGATTGGCTTATAACGTTGCAAAATGGGGGAGCTGATAAGCTCCCCTTTTTTAAATCATTATAAAAAATAAGGGGGCCCGATTATGTCAAACAACGAATATGTTGTTCAGATGGTGGGTATCGCAAAAGTTTATCCCAATGGTGTGGCTGCCAATCAGGGTGTAGATTTCAACGTAAAAAAGGGTGAGATCCATGCACTGATGGGGGAAAATGGTGCCGGCAAATCCACTTTGATGAAAATGCTGTTCGGTATGGAGCAGCCTACAAGTGGTGACATCATCGTGAATGGCGAAAAAGTAAATCTGACATCTCCTACAGTTGCCATCTCCAAGGGGATTGGTATGGTACATCAGCATTTCATGCTGGTACCCAGTTTGACTGTAGCAGAAAACATCGTTTTAGGCATGGAGCCGAAAAAGGGTGCATTCATCGATTACAAAAAAGCAGTTGAGATCACAGAGGAATATGCAAAAAAATATAATCTTCATGTGGACGCAAATGCTAAGGTAATCGATATTCCTGTTGGTATGAAGCAGAAGGTAGAGATTCTGAAGGCACTGGTGCGTGGGGCAAAGATCCTGATTCTGGACGAACCTACTGCCGTTCTGACAACACAGGAAACAGCGGAACTGTTCAAAGAGCTGGTCGCTCTGAAGGAACAGGGCTATACAATTATTTTCATTTCCCATAAGCTGAAAGAAATCAAACAGATCACCGACCGTCTGACCATCATGCGTGCCGGCAAATCTATGGGTATTTACGAAACAGCAAGCATCACAGAACAGGATATTTCTCGTCTGATGGTAGGCCGTGACGTAGTTCTGACCGTGGAAAAAGAAAAGGCACAGCCTACAGATGTTGTTCTGAAGGTAAAAGATCTGGAATACACAGACTCCTGGAACAGAAAAATGCTGGATAAGCTGTCTTTTGCTGTGCGTAAGGGTGAAATCCTCGGTATCGCCGGCGTAGAAGGCAACGGGCAGAGAGAACTGGTTGAAATGCTGTTTAATCTGAATGTTCCCGATGCAGGCAGTGTAACAGTAAACGGCACAAACATTATTTCCATGCCGCAGAGCAAGATCCGCGATCTGGGTGTATCCCTGATTCCGGAAGACCGTATGATCTACGGTATTGCTGCATCTGCCAGCATTGAAGAAAACATCATGTCTGACCGTTATAATAAGAAGAAATTCAATAAGGGCGCACTGTTCAACATGGATGCAATGCATGAAGAAAGTGACCAGCTGATCAAAGACTATCTGGTTCGCTGCAAAAACCGCAATCAGGCAGTTGGCATGCTGTCCGGCGGTAACATCCAGAAGGTTGTAGTTGCCCGTGAATTCTCTGCAGATCCTGTCCTGATTATTGCCGATCAGCCTACCCGTGGTATCGACGTAGGTGCGACAGAATTTATCCGTAAGAAACTGGTTGAGCTGAGCCGTGAGGGTGCAGCGGTACTGCTGGTATCTGCTGACCTGAATGAGGTTATGGAGCTTTCCGACAGCTTGATCGTATTCTATAACGGCAAGATCGCTGCATATTTCGAAGATACATCCATGCTGACAGATGAAATCATGGGTGAATATATGCTGGGTCTGAAGAAACAGACAGATGAAGAAATAAGGAGGGTGTGCCATGAATAACAAACGCATGAAAATGTTTGAGATCATCCGTGGTGCAGCAGCGATCCTTGTAGCGCTTCTTGTTGCATCTATCCTGATTTTCATTTGTTCCGATAAACCTTTCGAAGCATTGAGATATATGTTGATCTCGCCTATCTTTTCTAACGGCAGTATCAGTATGAATTCCATTTATACGATCCTTGCCGCAATGACACCAATCATTTTCACAGGTCTTGCAGTCTGTGTAATGTTCTCCTCCAATCAGTTCAATATGTTTGGGGAAGGTAGTGTTATGCTGGGCGGCTTTATTGCTGCGCTTCTTGGTATTTATTTTTCTACAGGTACATATCTGGATATCATCATCTGCGTACTGGGCGGTGCCATCGTCTGCGGCGCACTGATGTATATTCCCGCAATCTTAAAAGTTAAGCTGGGTGCCAGCGAAATGGTTTGTTCCCTGATGATGAACTACATCGTTATGTACGTAATCCTGCATTTCCTGCTGAACGTATTTGCCGATGGTTCCAAGGGTACAATCCAGACATATCCCTTCGCTGCAACAGCACATATTCCCGCTCTGGTTCCCGGTGGTTCCAAACTGAGCTGGGGCTTCATTGTAGCACTGATCTTTACTGCACTGGTTGCTCTGTTCATGTATCGTACACGCTGGGGCTACAGCATCCGTATGGTAGGTATCAACCAGAGCTTTGCAAAATACTCCGGTATGAAGGTTGGCGGCATCGTTGTACTGTCTCAGGTAATCGGTGGTATTCTGGCAGGTATGGGCGGCGCAATCGAAGTTCTGGGCCGTTTCGACACCTTCCTGTGGCGTGACCTGCCCGGCTATGGCTGGACCGGTATCACAGTTGCGATCCTTGCAAAAAATAATCCTATTTTTGTTCCCATCGCAGCCTTCTTCATTGCTTATCTGAACAGAGGCTGTACCATGATGGCAACATACTGTGATGTTCCTTCCGAAATGGCGGACATCATTCAGGCAGTTGTATTCCTGTTCTTCGCAGCGGAACAGTTCCTGGCTAAATATCGTCAGAAACTGGTTGTTGCCGGTGCAAAAGAAGAAATTGCACAGAAAAATGCAGCAGCGGAAGGAGGTAAGGCATAATGTTGAACGAAATATTCTCTCTGATTTTTCATGTAGACTTTTTCTTTGCTATTTTCCGTATCACAGCGCCCATCCTGTTTGCTGCGCTGGCTGCAGTTGTAGCTGAAAAAGCAGGCGTTGTTAATATCGGTCTGGACGGTATTATGCTGATCTCCGGTTTGTTTGGTACACTGTTCAGCTACTGGACACAGAGCTGGCTGATCGGTGTAGTAGGGGCTATGGCGATCGGTCTGTCCCTGGCACTGATGATGGGCTTCTTTGCACTGAAGCTGAAAACAGACATTATCCTTGCCGGTATCGCGATCAATACCATGAGTGCCGGCGGTACGATCTTCCTGCTGTATATGTTCACAGGTGAAAGAGGTAACACATCTTCCCTGACAAGCTCCAACATCCTAATCCCTACAGTAGAGATCCCCGGCCTGAGCAGCATTCCTGTTCTGGGGGATATCCTGTCCGGACACTCTGTACTGACTTATGTAGCATTTATTCTGGTATTCTTCACATGGGTACTGCTGTACAAAACCTCTGTTGGTCTGCAGATTCGTGCCGTTGGTGAAAATGACCATGCTGCAGAATCCGTTGGTATCAGCGTTCTGAAGATCAAATATATCGCACTGGGTATTTCCGGTATCCTTTCCGGTATGGGCGGTGCGTTCATGTCCATGTATTATTCCCAGAGCTGGAACACAGGCGTAGTTGCAGGCCGTGGTTTCATCGCACTGGCTGCGCAGGCAATGGGGCACGGCGAACCCGTGGGTACCATGTTTGCCTCTCTGCTGTTTGGCTTTGCACAGGCACTGCGTACAAAGGTATCCGGTATTCAGGGGGTATCTTCCAACCTGATCTCTGCTATGCCTTATGCGGTAACCATCCTTGGTCTAGTGCTGTATGCACTTTCCACCATCAACAAAGCAAAACGCAAAAAAGCACAGGAACAGAAGAAAGACTGATTTCGGCTTTATCTGGAGGATGACATTATGAGAAAAATTCCTATAATTCTGGATGGTGATCCCGGGCATGATGATGCCATGGCGTGGGTGCTTGCAAAGGCAAGCCCTCAACTGGATATCAAAGCAGTAACCACCTGCTGCGGGAACCAGACCATCGAGAAAACAACATATAACGCACTGCGGATCTGCACACTGATCGATCTGCATGTGCCTACAGCAAAGGGGAAAAGCTGCCCTCTGGTTTCTCCTGCAATCATTGCGCCTACAGTACACGGGGAATCCGGTCTGGATGGCCCTGCGCTGCCTGAACCCGACTATGATCTGGTTCC
>JAUNCB010000133.1 GCA_030526765.1 Bacillota bacterium | reverse complement strand
AAAAAATCCCGTTCATTTCCGGGAAAGGCTTATCTCTGCTTAAAGCAGGAATCAGGCGGGTACCGATCCGCTCCTGCCACCGCAGCAGGATCAATGTCTGCAGATTCATCACATCTTCCTCTTCAAAGACACGGCTGACATTCATAACCACCATGCCACCGGGCATCTGATTCAGCCATTTTTTCAGTCGTTCATCCACCACATCTTTTGCCCGCAGGGCAGATACTACAAGACAGTATCGCACCAGTTCATTTTTCAGCGCCTTTGGATGCAAAGAAAGCAGAATATCCATATCTTCCATAGGGTCATCTGACTCCTTAAGGATCGTGCCTAAAAGATGACCAATGCCTCTGCTTTCCAGCGCATCCTTTCCGATTTCCCTGCAAATACGGCGAAACAGCGGCCAATTACAGCAGGCGACAGCCTGATATACCTTCATATTGGGCAAAAGCGGTACTTCTTCCACATTCAGATCCACCTCATACCCAAAGATTTTACTCGCAACCGCTGCATAGCAGATATCGCTCCCATAAGCCATTCCTACATTTCCCCAAATATAACAAAGTTCCTTTGTGATGGGGATTTCTATTTCCTCCTGATGCAGAAGAAGCATCACACAGTCTATAGAAGCCGCCTCCAATGCTGCTTCCAGAACAGTACACCAGCCGCTTTGTTTTTTCAGTTCAAGCCCCTGCTCCAGCATTGCCTCCAGCAGCTTTCCACGGTCAAACATGGCTGCATATCCTGCAAGGTCTACCCTTGCCGCATAAACAAAATCACAGGAAAACCGGAAGCGAAACGTCTCCAGCGGCGGACATTTTTCCAGAAGTGCAGAAAAAATCCTTTTACTGCAGCCATTCTGAATTGCAACAGAACAAAGCTTATGTGCCTCATCCTCTGTAAAAAGAGTCTCTCTTTTCTGCAATTCCGCTTCAACAACCGCTTCCTCTCCTTCCTCCAGAGCCTTACCAATCTTATGAATTTCATCTCGAAAAATATATTCATCAAACACGGAAAAATCCGCTCTTTCCCACATATCGTTCTGCATCACATCTACCTCCTTCCCTTAGACATATCATAACGTAAGCAGACGTGTAAATTTGATGAGCAAACGAAATATATAAAAATACCGACATCCTTAAATGTCGGCAATTCCCGTTGCACTTTACATTTCAAATCCGATTCGATTTCCTTCCTCCTGACGCAGTCCGTCATATTCCTTTCGGATCTCTTCCATGGCCATCTCCACATCCTGCCGCAGCACCAGCACCGCTTCCTCCTTGCTGTAGTTTTCCTTTTCCATCATGCGCTCAGCCATATGTATTTTCACACGGTCCATCAGGTTTCTTACCTCACGGCAGTTACCGAATGCTCTCTCCTGCATCCGATACCGAAAGAACTCCTCCATTTTTTTATCTGCATCATGACGGATGGTATATCCGCCGTGCTGCATCATCGTATGGAATACCTGAACCAGCTCCGCTTCCTTGAAATTATCAAAATGGACCTTAAAGGAAACACGGCTGTTGATACCGGGATTACTCTGGAGAAAGCGCAGCATACGGTTATCCTCCGGATTTGCACTGCCGCCATATCCCGCAAAGATCACAAGCCTCTGGTTTCCATAGTTCTCCAGCTCCACACAAAGCTGTGCCAATGCCTCTGCACCAAAGGAATCTCCGTCCTTTCCTTCCATCAGACTGTAGGCTTCATCCAGAATGATCACACTATACTGCTCGAAAAGGGCCTTTACCTTTCCTGTTGTATGCCCTACATATTTTGCCTTCAGCTCCGCTGCATTGATGCAAATGCTTTCTGTGTTAGAAAGCAGTCCATGCTTTTTCATCTCATTTGCCAGCCGTTTTGCCCATGTGGTTTTCCCCGTACCGGGGGCTCCCATAAAGGCAAAGGTATAATGGATGTTATCATGAGGCAGCCCCAGCTGCTCGCGTTTTTTCTGGAAAACCATGCTTTTTACGATCCGCTCCAGCTGTGTGCGTACCTCTGCCTGTCCAATCAACTCCATTTCCCTTTCATCCTGCATTTCCTCCTGTTTTTTCGTACGGAACATGGAAAGATATGCAAAGTCCTTCTCTGTCAGTTTCCCTTCCCTCTTTCTGCGCAGATACGCATTGGACACTGCCTTGGAAAGGGTCAGATTATCCACATTTCCACGGGATTCCGTAATCAGCGAAAGGATCTTCCCTTTATTTGCAGAAGAAGCCAGCCCTTCTCCCTTATCCTTTGCCAACTGCATCAGGATTTCCTTTTTATAATCCCCATTCGGCGCAGGCTTTTCCAGCAGGAGCATTTCCGTTTCCAGTTCAAAACTCAGGCTTTCCATATTCATTTCACCATCGAACATGAATCCGGAACCAAAGCTGTCAAAATCATCCTCCATTCTATCTCTATGATACAGTAAAATAATACGCTGCCGATCCTCCATCGCCCGAAAGGCACCCGGAAGCAGACTCAGGTTTCCGCTGGCAGTCACAATAATGGGTGCATTCGGATCCATCGTCCACCAGGGTCGATTTACTTTCTTTTCTTCCCGATACATCCACCCTCCAAAGCGGGATCCGTCATGGGGTGCATATACCTCCATCAGATCTGAGATGGTAAGGTAAGGAATACTCTCGTTAAAATCAAATTCCCTGAAATTGATATCTCCATCCTGCCAGTCATCGCTTTCCGCATCCGTTTTCGTCTCGCAGTCTCCAACGCAAACATCCCAAAGGCGATGATAGGTAGCAATATATGCCGCTGCCAGCTGCAGCTGCTCCAGAGAACTTCCTTCCAGCAGATAAATCTTTTTTTCGGGATCAATATAGGATGCCAGCTTTGCCATGTGCGGCTGTCTTTTCAATTCCTCCAGAATCCCTTCCGTAGAAAGGCGTTCCTCCAGCGTATACGGCATAAAAACTGCCTTTTCCCCCTGTGTCCCGATCAGTTCTGTTTTTATTTCCGGAATTACAAAATGATATCTTTTTTTCCCCATGGTAAAACCCTCCTTTTTTCCGTTTCCGTGTTCTGATAAAATCTTACACCACGAAAAAAAGTAAATTTGACGAGCAGAAAAAAAGAAGTGCGGAAAAATCCGCACTCCCGAAAAAAAATATTTATTTCAGATTAAAGAAAGCATCCATGCCCAGATATTCTGCTGCATCATCCAGTTCTTCCTCAATTCTGATCAGCTGATTGTATTTAGCCACACGGTCTGTTCTTGCAGGCGCACCTGTTTTGATCTGACCTGCATTTACAGCAACTACGATGTCAGCAATGGTTGCATCTTCTGTTTCACCACTTCTGTGGGATACAACTGCTGTCATTTTATTTCTGTTTGCCAGCTGAATTGCATTGAAGGTTTCTGTCAGTGTACCGATCTGGTTTACTTTGATCAGGATCGCATTGCCTGCTTTTACATCAATACCCTTCTGCAGTCTTTCTGTGTTTGTAACGAAGAGGTCGTCACCAACCAGCTGGATCTTTCCGCCCAGTTTTTCTGTCAGCAGCTTCCAGCCTTCCCAGTCTTCTTCATCCAGACCGTCTTCCAGAGAGATGATGGGATATTTTGCAGCCAGTGCTTCCCAGAATGCAACCATTTCTTCGGACGTTCTTACGATTTCCTTGCCTGCCATCTGGCTTTCGCCGGGGAAGTAGTATTTACCGTCTTTGTACAGCTCTGTTGCAGCAGCATCCAGAGCGATCTTAATATCTTCGCCCCATTTGTAGCCCGCAACCTCAACAGCTTCTTTGATCAGGTCGATTACTGCATCTGCTGTAGGCAGGTCGGGTGCGAAGCCGCCTTCGTCGCCAACTGCTGTGGACAGGCCTTTATCCTTCAGAACCTTTTTCAGTTTGTGGTAAATTTCTGCACACATTCTCAGTGCTTCCTTGAAGGATTCTGCGCCAACAGGCATGATCATGAATTCCTGAATGTCTACAGTATTGTCCGCATGCTTACCACCGTTCATGATATTCATCATGGGAACGGGCATTGTTTTTGCATTGAAGCCGCCCAGATACTGATACAGAGGCATATCCAGTGCTTCTGCCGCTGCTTTTGCCACTGCCATGGAAACACCCAGAATTGCGTTTGCACCCAGTTTTCCTTTGTTATGTGTGCCATCCAGAGCGATCATTGCTTTATCCACTGCAACCTGATCCAGTGCATTCATGCCGATGATTGCATCCGCAATGATATCGTTTACATTATCTACCGCATCCTGTACGCCAACGCCATTGTATCTGTCGCCGCCGTCACGCAGTTCTACCGCTTCGAATGCACCTGTGGATGCACCGCTGGGAACTGCTGCACGACCCATGATGCAGTCATCCAGAACTACTTCAACTTCAACTGTGGGATTACCTCTGGAGTCCAGAATTTCTCTTGCAAATACATCTGTGATTTCGTAATAACCTTTCATTATCGTTATCCTCCTTTTATTCCGGGGGCAAAGCCCTCATTATTTACTGATCAATAAGCTTTCGCCTGTCATCTCTGCAGGCTTGGGAATCCCCATCATTTCCAGCAGTGTCGGTGCAATATCCGCCAGCTTACCGCCTTCCTTCAGTCCAATTCCGTCTGTATAATTTACCAGAAGGAAGGGTACAGGGTTTGTGGTATGGGCTGTAAAGGATTCACCGGATTCGGGATCGATCATCTGATCGCTGTTGCCATGATCTGCAC
>JAUNCB010000132.1 GCA_030526765.1 Bacillota bacterium | reverse complement strand
CCCGCGGGCAGATGGCAGCATTCCTGTGGCGTGCAGCGGGCAAGCCCGAGCCTGCAGGCAAGGAAAATCCCTTCGCGGATGTGACAGCAGATGATTATTATGCGAAGGCAGTACAGTGGGCTTATGAACAGGGCATCACAGGCGGCACAAGTGCAACCACCTTCAGCCCCGATGCAACCTGTACCCGTGCCCAGATGGCAGTATTCCTGTACCATATGGAACAGGCAAAGGGCGGCGGCTTTACAGGCACATGGATGTTCCGTCTTCCTTTCACAGATACACCCGACTGGGCGTATGAAGCCATTGCATGGTGCTACAAGGAAGGCGTTGTCAGCGGCACAAGCGAAACCACCTTCAGCCCCGATGCGAACTGCACAAGGGGACAGATGGTAACCTTCCTGTATCGTTATTTTGCAAAATAATCTGTGGGAAATGAAGCAGTGGATAAAGAAATGTAAAAAGTAAAAACAGACGATCGGAAAATCTGCGGGCAGCCGAAAGGCTTGCCCGTAGATTTTTTTGCTTGGAAAGGGAGAAAAAATCTGTACGAAAATATTTGATTGTGATACAATAACGAAAATAATGTCTGTATACCAATGTGCGGAGGGGAAAAATATGAAAGAAAGAGTAGAAGTGATGCTGACAGCAGAACAGATCGATAAAAGACTGGAAGAACTGGCAGAGGAATTATATCAGGAATTCGGCGATGAGCAGGTGGAACTGGTCTGCACACTGAAGGGTGCAGTGGTGGTAACCACAGATCTGGCGAAAAAGATGAAAATGCCCGTGACACTGAATTTCATGAGTGTTTCCAGCTATGGTGACAGCACCGTGTCCTCCGGCAATATCAATGTAAAAATGGATCTGGATGAGGATATCAAGGGAAAAAATGTGCTTATCGTAGAGGATATTATCGATACGGGCAGAACGCTGAAAAAGCTGAAGGAGCTGCTTGCTTTCCGAGCACCCAAAAAGCTGAAGATCGTCACACTGCTGGACAAGCCCGATCGCCGTACCGTAGACATCAAGGGCGATTTCACAGGCTTTACCATTCCCGATGCCTTTGTAGTGGGCTATGGTCTGGATTATGCCCAGAAATACAGAAACCTGCCTTATGTAGGCGTGCTTCATTTTGATGAGGACTGATCGAAAAAAAGAAAACAGAAATCCACAGGGAGCCGAGGGCTTTCTGTGGATTTTTTGCTTGCGGCAGCGGATATCAAAAAGGAAAAAAATGGTGGAAACCGACTTGGAAAATGGATCCTGCCGTGATAAAATAAAGTATCGTTTTTCTTCCATATTGCAAGGATGGGGCATCCTTGTGGGGAAAAGCGGGGAAAAAAAGAAGAAGGAGGAGAGAACGATGAAAGTATGGAAACGGATGTGTGCATTGTCTCTGACGGCGGCAATGCTGACAACGATGCTGCCTGCTGTGGCACTGGCGGCAGAGGACGAGCCCTTTTCCGATGCAGAGCTTACTCTGATGGAGGGCAGCCGTATGGTGGAAGAGCCACAAGAGACCCCTTCCCAATCGGATGACTGGCAGGGTGTATGGAGCGACAGCTATGTAAGCTGGCAGCCGGGGGCTCTGGGCTGGAAGACGCTGGAGGTGTACAAAGGACAGCTGAGTGAGGTTGGTCAGATTCTTTATGATGCGATCTATGCGCAGTCAAAAGCAGAATATGACGAGCTTTCGGAGGGAGAATCTATGCCCACAAAGACACATTTTTTGATCAATGTGGACAATGTGGATGAGTTTGTCATTGGGGAAGATGACAAAACGGAATGGGAAGAATTTGGAAAATTTGTAGGGGCGCTTCCTGAGAAGGGGGATCCCAGAGATCTTAGCCAGTATGCGTCTGAATTTAATAACATGAGCCTTGAGCAGATATACGATGAAGCATACAAAGCACACCTGGCACTGGAAAGTGACCATCCGGAAATGCCCTGGCTGCATTCCCAGAGCATGCGGGTGCTTCCTTATAAAGGGATCATTCATAAAGGCACGGAGCAGGAACAGACTGTACTGATTGGCTTTACATTCTATATGGTAGATGATACCCCCGATAAGATTGCCGCAATCGAAGCGGTCAGAACCAAGAAGGGGATCGATCTGTTTAAAAAAGGGATAGCAGATGCGAAAGTGGGCTGTGAGAAGGTGCTGGATGATAAAGGATTATCGGTATCTATGGCAGAGGCAACCGACCTGCAGAAGATTTATGCCATCAATGATTATCTCTGCAGAACGATAGATTATAATATGAAGCGGTCGCAGGATCCTTATAATCAGACTGCTTACAGTGGTCTGGTTCCCCATCCTTTTCCTGAAGAAGGCTACAAAGGAGATGTGATGACGGTTTGTGCGGGCTACACCACTGCCTTTGAGCTGCTTTGCGATATTTATAAGGTGCCCTGTATTTCTGTTGTCGGCAGCGGTGACGCCAATTCCAGAGATACCAATCATATCTGGAATTATGTTCTGACAAGTGAAACATGGGCGGAAAATGGAACATTAGCAGACTGGGAATGGCATATTATAGACGTTACATGGAATGACGGCGATTCCGACGGAAATTCCAGCGAAAGCTATACCTTCAGCGATTTTCTGATCGGCAAGACTACATACGAGGCCGGTCATACACCCACAGGGATAGCTGCGGGGGATATTGCGTTTGGATTCCCTACAAATGTGCCTGAAGAGGACTACCTCAAGAGCGAAATGGAGATCACAAAGATAACAGGTCTGGAGGGATTGCAGACAGATTACATGGTGGGCGACAAGCCGCAGACAGATGTTGTTACGGTCAAGGCACTGCTGGATGATCTGATCGAGGTGGAACTGGTAGGTACAGTAGCAGAAGAAACATTTGAAAAAGAGGGTGCTGACACCGTAGAACTGACGGTCACTGCCGAAGAGTTTATATTTGCGATTAAGGTTGCCGTGCTCGATCAATCAGAGAAGGTACCTTCGGAGAGTGAGAAAAAGAACCTGACCTTTGATCGGTCCGTAGAAGTAAGCGAGAAACGCCTCAGACTGAGCTATGATGATATCAGCGGGGAAAAAACATACGGCGCGGAGGATGAAAACGGGAAAACAGAATGGAGCCTGATGCCGTCTGTTGAAAATAATACGGTGGAAAAAGAAGATCTGAGATATGAGTATACATACAGTGGAATACTGCCCGATCATCTTAAAGTGAGCGAGACTTTTGCATCTGACGGTGAGTTTGTGTTTGATACAAAGAAAGTTGCGGAAGCCTTCTCTGTGAAGGTGAAGGTGACGGAAATGGTAGATGGAACAGAGGCAACATCTGCGGAATATACCATAGCGTTCCCTAAGCTGACCAAGCGGACTATCGGCGTGTCTGTGGGAGTAAGTGATCCTCAGCAGAAGCTGTATTACAATACGAACGGAGAAGTATATTATGTAGAGGATGGGGAGAAAGTTTCCGTTAATTGGAACCAATATTTCCAGAAGAGCGCGGATTTGGATTCTTACTATGTGAAGAAGTCTCAGCTCTGGTATAAAGACAGAGATGACAGAAACAGCAGATGGACAAAATTTACGGAAGACAGTAAGCCTTCAGAGCCCCATAACTACGGGATTTATGTAAATATCACTGACGATGACCCGATTTATAAATATACGGAGTCCTCTGCCATTGAAATTGCGATCCTGAAAGAGCTGATCTGTTCCGCACAGGATTTCACAAAGGTTTATGATGGAAATCCTGTAACCCCTGAGGATTGTAAGGCAGAAGCAAGCATAGCGGGCAAATGGCTTTGGTATGATGAAGCGGGACAGAATAAAGAGAGTGGTCCGATAAATGTCGCTGACAGCGGCAAGTATTATCTGGCTTTTGCACCGGATGACAGAGATAACTATGAAACCCAGGTAATATTGGTTACCATTACGATTACGGAAAACAGCGGTGGCAGCAGCAGCGGCGGTGGCGGCGGCTCCGCAAGTCAGAATGTGACCGTGCCTATTTCCGGCGAGGAAAAGAGCGTGCATGCAGATGCAGTGGTAAGCGGCGATAAGGCTGTTATCAAGGATGTGGACATGAGCAAGCTGGACAGCGTGATCAGCGATGATGTGAATGTCGGCACAGTTACCATTGATTTCTCCACTCTGAAGCAGGATGTCAGCACCGTAGAGATCCCTGCCGAGGTAGTGAAGAAGATTGAAGCAGCGGTGAATGACCCCAATAACAGTGCAAAGAGCCTTGAAATCGTGCTTTCTGATGGGGTATCCATCGAATTTGATGCAGAAGCCCTGAGCGAAAAGGCAAAGCAGGCAGATGGAGAGGATATTACGGTTTCCATCAAGCCCTCCAAGGATGCAAAGCCCAACAGCAAGCAGGCAGAAGCAATTCAGGGAAGACCTGCGTATGATATTTCTGTTACTTCCGGCGGAAAACACATTTCCGATATGGGCGGCAAAATCACCATCCATGCACCCTATACACTGCAGGACGGCGAACACCCCAACGGAATCGTGGTATGGTATGTGGATGATAACGGCAACAAAGAACGCTGTGAAACAAGCTATGATGCAGCGAAGAAACGGGTAAACTGGAAAACAGATCACCTTTCTCTGTATATGATCGGCTATGAAGCACCTGCGGAGGATGCAGCAGAAAGCGTGGATAATCCTTTCACAGATGTAAGCAAGGATATGTATTACTTTAATGC
>JAUNCB010000131.1 GCA_030526765.1 Bacillota bacterium | reverse complement strand
AGCACCAGACCGATCAGGAGCACATACCACAGGCCGATGTCACAGATGGCATCCACAGGGTTGCCGTCCCGAATGTGCATATACGCCTGTACGCCCATACCGATGAACAGATGCACCGCCCCCAGAATGAGGGAGAAGATCAGAAGCTTCATGGGGTCTTCCATGGGGTTGAACCACAGGGGCTTGATGACGATGTCCTTACCGAAGAGGGTATCCGCCGCCACGGTAACAAAGTTGCCGAACCAGCCGCCGAAAAGGGCACCCCAGATAAAGGTGGAAATACCGCAGTAGAAGAACATCTTGAACATTTTATAAATGGTGCCTTCCGGTTTATATTTCTTCAGTACAAAGAAGCACAGTGCGGAAAGGATGATACCATAAGCCGCATCGGAGAGCATCAGCCCGAAGAAGATAAAATAGAAGGGTGCCAGAATGGTGGTGGGGTCCACATCCTTGCGGGAGGGCAGGCTGTACATATTGGTGACTGCCTCGAAGGGAACCGCCATGCTGCTGTTCTGCAGCAGGACGGGAACCTCCTCATCCTCCGCAGGAATCTGAATATCATAGTAGAATTCATATTTCTGCAGCAGCTCCTCCACCTCCGCCTGTGCCCTTGCAGGCATCCAGCCGTCAAAATAAAATACGGTGGGGGTGCTGAGCATATCCCCTACGATTCTGGCTCTGTCTCTCTGGGTGACCAGCAGGTCATAGAGAAACTCTATATTTTTTCGTGCCGGAGAAAGCTCTGCCAGCACCTTTTCGTTTTCTGCGATCGCAATCTCGATCTCTGCGATCCGCTTTTCGCATTGATGGATCGCTTCCTTTGGTGTGCCCTTCTGTCCTGCCATGGGCACCGCCACAAAATGGAAGGGCTTCAGTGCTTCGTAGAAAGCCTCCTTTTCCTCCTTCAGCAGGATGAAGGAAAAGTATTTCTGCTGCTTATCCGCACCGACCTCCTGCATGATGGCAGAGGGTACGCCTTCCTCCAGGGCAAGCATGATCTCTCCTGCCTGCACCTTTGTCCCCGTCACCCCGAGGATGACGCTGACATATTCCGTTTCTGTCATTTCCAGCGGAATATCCAGATTCAGCCAGGGTGTAAGCCCTGCGATCTGGGCGGAGAGTGCATGGATCTCCGTTTTGCCGTCATTGATGATCTTATAGGCGGCAAGGGCCTTATCCATGTTCCGTTCCGTATCTGTTCTGACTCCGTTCATATAGGAGATGAAAACATCTCTGGGCATTTCCTTTCTGGTGATCAGCAGGGGCTTTTTCACCGGATCGTATTTGGAAATTGCCTCCAAGGCAGTGCTGACACGGATGATATCGCCCTCCAGACGGGAAACGTCTGCGCTGTTGCTGGACTGGAAAATATCGGGCATCCAGTCTTCGGTATTGACTGCACCCTCCTGAGAATTGATCTCCACCACGCCCAGATGCATCAGCTCATAGATGAAGGGGGCTCTGCCGCTGTTCAGGCCGATGACAGAAAGCTTTCGCATATCAACAACTGCCATATTCTCCCACGACCTTTCCCATCACCGCTTTCACGGCCTCTTCTTTTTTCAGCGCAGCCTGTTCTCTGATGCTGCTGCAGGCTTCCTCAGCCTCTTTTGCGATCTTTTCGATGATCTCACGACTTTCTTCCGCAGCAGACTCCACCGCCTCCTGCATCTCTTTTTTGCCCTGCTGCTTTGTTTCCTGGAAAAGTGCCTCCCGCCGCTTCAGGGCATCTGCTTTCATTTTTTCCGCCTCTGCCACAGCGTCCTTTTTGATCTTGAGGGCACGCTCTTCCGCTTCCACAATGCTTTTCAGGATCTCATAAGCCATTCTACTCACCTCTCTTGCTGCATTTTTTTCATTGAACAAATTGCACAGGTACAATGCTTCTGTTATTCTCTTTCTTTTGTTAATTATATAACGAACCCGTCAGCTGTTAGAAAAGAACCACTTGTTCCTGTTTTCTTGCTCTGTTTTTTCGCCCCCGAAAGGGGGAAATGTCTTATTTTGGAAAATCGCCAAAATATACGCGGTATCTGTGAAATCCAAATCATACCTCACTATAAATAATACGGGATTTATGCAGTATTGTCAATCATCCCCTCTCCCTGCCTCTGTTTCCTGTTACATTTGCTTCCTTTTCCCCTTTGTTAAAAATCAGACATTTTCAAAAGGCGGAGGATAGCAGTTTTCACTATAAAATCAATGGTTTCCCCACTTGTTTCGCACACTATTTATTCGCATGCAAACTATAACCATCCCCCTTTTTTTCCAGCCTTTCGATAAAATTATACAAAATAAACAAAAACCACGCCCGTTTTTCTTCAGGTTTCCCAAAAGGAAACCCCCTTTTCTGATAAACAAAACTATAGTAAGTGAAATTTCATTCATCCTTATACAATTTTTATACTGCTTTCCCCCTTCTTTTTCCCCGCTGCCCAAAGGAGTATACAAAATATATAAAAAAAGAGACCCACCCCAAAGGGTAGGTCTTATGCTGCTTATTCTGCTTTGTTTTCCCGCTCCAGTGTGCGGAAGGCCGCCCGAATATCCCGTTTCATCCAGTGGGGCAGCTCGCTTTCCTCCATCTCTTCCTCCGTCAGCCAGAGGTAGCCGTCATGCTCCTCGCTGAGGATGACCTCCCCTGCCTCCCAGCGGCAGAGATATGTAAAGATACACAGATGGATATGGTGCTTGATGGCATCGAACAGACTCAGGGGAACGCCCACCTGCACGGTCAGTGCAGTTTCCTCCATGATCTCTCTGATGAGCCCGTCCTCGCTCTTTTCAAAGAAATGCACACCGCCGCCGGGCAGATCCCACTTCTGATGGCTGTTCATAAAGCTGCCTTCCATTTCATGCTTGGAACGGCTCAGCACCAGTGCCTTATTTTCTTTTATGATGATAGCCTTCACAGCCACCGCAAAATCCCTTTTCACAGGATCGCCCCTTTTCGTTTCTTATCTTGCTTCCTCCAGCAGGGCGATCAGCTCTGCTTCGTTAAAATCATATTCCTTACTGCAGAAATGGCAGTGGAGATTTGCCTGCTTATCCTCACGGATGATCTTTTCCAGCTCATCCTTCCCGATGCTGATGAGGGCCTTTTCCACACGCTCTCTGGTGCAGTTGCAGTAGAAGGTGGTGGGTACGGTATCCAGAATACGCAGATCAAAGTCGCCCAAAATCATCTCCAGAATATCCTCGGGGGTCTGCCCCATATCCAGCAGGTCGGACACATAAGGGATGGTTGCCAGCTTCTTTTCCAGTCGGTCGATCATTTCGTCCGTTGCATCGGGGAGCAGCTGAATGATGAAGCCGCCTGCTCTGCGGATGGAGGTATCTGTTTCCACCAGCACCCCAAGGCCGATGGCAGAGGGTGTCTGCTCGGACTGGGCGAAATAATAGGTCAGGTCTTCAGCGATCTCGCCGCTGATCAGCTCGATCTTGCCTGCATAGGGCTCCTTCATGCCGATATCCTTGATGACGCTGAGATGGCCTGCACCGATGGCAGAGCGTACATCCAGCTTGCCGGGGATCTGATCGGGCAGCTCCACGGAAGGGTTGAATACATAGCCCTTCACCTGCGCCTTGCTGTCGCTGGTTACCACCACGCCCTGCAGAGGGCCTTCCCCGCGGATCTGTAATGTAAGGAGGTCTTTGTCCCCCTTCAGCATACTGCCCATCATGGCTGCTGCAGTCAGCATTCTGCCCAGTGCCGCAGAGGCGATGGGAGAGGTATGATGGATCTCTCTTGCATGCTGCACCAGTTCTCTTGTTGTTGCGGCAAAGGCACGGATACTGCCGCCGCCTGCCGTTGCCCTTACGATATAGTCACTCATTCTGATTTCCTCCGTTTATTTCAGTCTGGCTGTAAAAAGCAGCCGTTCACTTTTTTCATGGGGCTTGTCAAAGCTGTAGCCGTCTGTCACCTCCAGCAGGGTCATGCCTGCCGCCTCCAGTGCCTCCGCCACCTCTTCCATGGAATATGCCCTTTCATAGTGGAATTCCTCCACCCGTTCATAGAGCCCGTCCTCGTTTTCCAGAAAAAAGCTTACATAATATTCATTGATCTTTTCTTCTTCGTCATAATCGTTTTCCCAGATATATGCCGCATGCTCCTCCGCCGAGCCGAATACATTCTGCCCCAGCACCTCTTTGAATTTATACTCCGTATTCAGATCAAAGACAAACAGGGACTCCGCCGTCATGTGAGCGGCGATGCTCTGGAAGGCCTCCGCAAGCTGCCCCTCCTCCGTCAGATAATTCATGCTGTCGCAGAGGCTGAGGATACAGTCTGCCGTCTCGCCCAGAGAAAGCTCCGTCATATCCTGACAGGCAAAGCGAAGGGAAAGCCCCTCCTCCATGGCCTTATGGTCTGCCTCCGTCAGCATTTCGGGGGAAAGATCCACACCCACCACGTCATAGCCTGCCTTTGCCAGCGGCAGAGCGATGCTGCCTGTGCCGCAGCCCAGATCGAAAACGGTTTTCGGCTCCAGACCGTATTTCTTCCAGAGGGCATGGATGTGGCTGAGCCATTGGTCGTACGCCACCTGCTCCATAAAAATATCATATACCGATGCAAAGGCTTCATAACTACTCATGGCTTTCCTCCCATCTTCCGCCTTCGGACATTCTTTCACAAATTTAGATTATACCGTTATAGGCTGCCGATTGCAAGTATAAATCCGTGTCCCTATTCTTTT
>JAUNCB010000130.1 GCA_030526765.1 Bacillota bacterium | reverse complement strand
AAGGTTTCGATAAAGGATCCGCAGCCGGAGGAGCATGCTTCATTCAGCAGTACGCTGTCAATGACATTATCCTTGATACGGATACATTTCATATCCTGTCCGCCGATGTCCAGAATAAAGTCTACATCGGGCTTAAAGAACTGGGCTGCCTTATAATGGGCAACCGTTTCAATATAGCCCAGATCGATCATCAGGGCTTCCTTAATGAGCCCTTCCCCGTAGCCTGTCACACAGGAATTGCGGATGACTACATCCTTGGGCATCATATCATACATTTCATTCAGGCTTTTCATCACCACATTCAGCGGACTGCCCTCATTCCCCGCATAGAAGGAATACAGCAGTTCCCCCTGATCGGAAACCAGTGCCACCTTTGTTGTGGTGGAACCTGCGTCGATGCCGAGGAAGGCATCTCCGTGGTAATTGGACAAAGGCACCCGCTTCACACGGTCTTTGTCATGGCGGTCTCTGAAGGCTTCATAATCCTCCGCATCCCGAAACAGGGGTTCCATTCTGGTAACCTCTGCCGTCAGCTCCACTCCGTTTTCCAGACGCTCCAGCAGGCTGTCAAAATCCAGATCCGCCTCGCCCCGATTGGAAACCGCAGTACCATAAGCGGCAAACAGATGAGAATTTTCGGGAATGATGGTAGTTTCCTCTGTCAGCTTTAGGGTTTCAATGAAACGGCTGCGCAGCTCGGAAAGGAAATGCAGGGGGCCGCCCAGAAATGCCACATGCCCGCGGATGGGCTTGCCGCATGCCAGACCTGCAATGGTCTGATTGACAACCGCCTGAAAGATCGATGCCGCCAGATCTTCCTTCTTCGCCCCTTCATTGATCAGAGGCTGAATATCTGTTTTTGCAAATACCCCGCAGCGGGAAGCAATGGGATAAATCACTTCGTAGCTTTTCGCCAGTTCATTGAGCCCTGTCGCATCGGTCTGCAGCAGGCTTGCCATCTGGTCGATAAAGGAGCCTGTACCGCCGGCACAGACACCGTTCATACGCTGCTCCACATTACCGCCTTCAAAATAGATGATCTTGGCATCCTCGCCGCCCAGCTCAATGGCAACATCCGTCTGGGGTGCCGTTGCTTCCACCGCATTGGCTGTGGCAACAACCTCCTGAATGAATTCCACGCCAATGGCCTTTGCCAGCGCAACGCCGCCGGAGCCCGTGATCATGGCAGAGAAAATGGCATTGCCGATCTCCTCTTTTGCTTCCTTCAGAATATCCTTTACGGTTTTTTTGATTTCAGAAAAGTGTCTTCTGTATCTTGCAAATGCAATTTCATTTTTTTCATCGGCCAGCACGACCTTTACCGTCGTAGAGCCGATATCAATACCCATTCTGTATGTATTGCTGTTTTTACGATACTGCATTTGTAACACCTCCATCCATGTATATTTCAAGTCCCTCTGTGGAAATATCCTTCCACATCTGGTTTTGGATCTTTTTATATTTTTCTTCGTCATCAATGCCGTCATCCAGAACCTTCAGGGCAAGAATGCCGTCCTGCATGGCAAGCACCATGGTAACGTAGTTTTCAAGATCGATCTTCTGTATCACTTCGCCCCGCTTCTGTCCTCTTTCCAGAATACGATACAGACATTCCTTTCTCTCCTCGGAAAAAGTCTGAAAATAGCAGATGACCTCGGGGAATTTCTTCATGCTTTCATAAAGCAGAAAATAAAAATTGCGGAAAGCGATCTCCTTGCCCAGCGCTTCCTTGAAATTCACAAAACGCTGGGGCATGAAAAACCCCTTCCAGATCAGTTCCGCTGTGGAAGCCTCCTGCTTTTTGCTTTCCCATACCGCCTGCATCCGCTTTACAGGCTCTGTAAAGAAGGGATGAATAAAACGCTCCACCACCTTCTGGTCCAGCTCCTCTCTGCTTTTGAACACATAGTAGAAGCCGCCCTTTGTCAGCTCCGCTGCACGGATCAGTTCATTGGTAGACACCTCGGAAAAGCCTTTTTCCAGAAACAACGCAAATGCAATTTCCAGTATTTCCTGTTCTGTTTTCAAATGCGCTCCTCCTTTTCTGTTATTTGGACTTCTCCCGTTTTCGGGCAGAAATCCAAAACAGACCACTCGGTCTGTTACCACTTTTATTATATTCGTGCTTCCAGAAATTTCAATATTTTCACCCGTTAAAATAGCGTTAAAATCACGGAATCAAGGGCTTTTTGCCGTTTTCTCCCGTATTTTGGGCAAAGAAAAAAGGAACCCGAAATCCTCTTTCCAAGTTCCTTCTTAGGCTTATTCCGCCACTGTCACCTCGGCGATTTTTTCCAGCTGATGGGCGATGATCTGATTCCCCATTTTGATACAAACCAGATTCACCTGATTCAGCCCGATAAATTCTCCGACAATCACATTATTCTGGATCGTTGTGATCCGAAGCTGCATCCCTCTTCTGAATTCTCTTCCCTGAAAGGAAAGCACATCAATGGGAAAAAGCTCCTTACAGCGATCGATCGCCTGTCTGTCCAGTGTTTTGATAACATAAGTTTTTTCGCCGTTTTTCTTCTTTTCCCGACTGAGCTTCAGCATACGGGAAAACACACGGTAAATATAGGTGATGACATAAGCCACCGCCGCCGCAAACAGATATTCCCGCCATGTCAGCATAGAAAGGCCTTCCAGCAACCGTTCCATCTATCCATCCACCCCTTTCTGTATCGATCCGTTCCCTGCCCTGCTCGGGCTTTTTTACTGCTTTAAAACCTGATAAATTTCTCTTTTGGACACGCCGCGGTCCTTTGCCGCCTGCTTCATGGCATCCTTCTCACTCATGCCCTCATCCATATATTTCTGCACATGATCTTCCACGGAAATGCTTTCCCAGCCTTCCCGCTCCTCCTGCCGCTGGGCTTCCAGCGAAAAGCCCTCGCAGACCAGTACAAATTCGCCCTTGGGCGGATTCTCTGTAAAATAACGGATGTGTCCGCCAATGGTATCCCTGCGGACCTCCTCGAATTTTTTCGTCAGCTCTCTGGTTGCCGCCATCTGCCTGTCTGCACCGAACAGAGCCGCCAGTTCCTCCAGTGTATCCGTCAGGCGATGGGGTGCTTCATAAAAGATCATGGTGCGGTGTTCCCGCTCCAGGGTTTTCAGAATGGCTTTCCGCTCCTTCTTATCGGGCGGCAGAAAGCCTTCAAATACAAACCTTCTCGTATCCAGTCCACTGAGCACCAGCGCCACCACTGCCGCAGAGGCACCGGGAGCCACCGTCACAGGGACCCCTGCCTCATAGCACAGGCGCACAAGGTCTGCACCCGGGTCGGAAATGCCGGGCATCCCCGCATCCGTCACCAGTGCAATGCTTTCCCCTGCCAGCATCCGTTCCACCAGCACAGGCCCCTTGCTTACCTTGTTATGCTCATGGTAGCTGGTCATAGGGGTCTTGATCTCAAAATGATTCAGTAATTTTAATGTATTGCGGGTATCCTCCGCAGCGATGACGTCCACGCTTTCCATCAGCCTGACCACACGGAAGGTGATGTCATCCAGATTCCCGATGGGCGTGGCACAAAGATATAATGTCCCTGCCATAATGCTTCTATTGCAGGCGGATCTGCCACTGTCCTTCAGAAAATATCTTTTCTATGCAGGGGCGAAATCACGCCTGTCCCTTTCCATAATAAATTTCGTAGATTTCCTCTGTATATTCATTGGGTGCCTTGTAGATCACCAGCGGTGCATCCACCTTCACCCAGGGCTTGCCGCCCCTTGCCGCCTCCACCAGCACCATGGTCGGCTCCTTATCCGCATAGGGCTGCACAAAGCGGATCCGCTTCGGCTCCAGCTTATACTGTCTGAGAAAAACCAGAATATCCGTCAGCCGATGGGGTCTGTGGATCATGTAAAATCTCCCCTGGGGCTTCAGCACCTTTGCCGCCGCCGCCACCACATCCTCCAGAGAACAGAGGATCTCATGTCTTGCAATGGCTTTTGCCGCAAAGGGGTTCACCAGTCCGCCGCCCTCATTCATATAAGGGGGATTGGAAGTGACCACATCAAAGGTGGAGCCGCCAAAGCTTTCGCCTGCGGTTTTAATGTCCCCCTCTTTGATAGAAACACGCTCCTCCAGCTCATTCAGCAGCACACTGCGGTTTGCCATTTCCGCACTTTCCGACTGTATTTCCAGCCCTGTAAAATGCTCTCCCTTCGTCTTTGCCGCCAGCAAAATGGGAATGATGCCTGTACCCGTTCCCAGATCCAGCACCCGTTCCCCCTTTTTTACCTTGGCAAAGCCTGCAAGGATGACCGCATCCACACCAAAGCAGAACCGTTTGGGATCCTGAATGATATGGTGCCCGTCCCGATGGAGATCGTCCACCCGTTCATGGGGATGCACGACAATATCAGTCCTCATACGCCTTCAGCTCCTCGGGGATCGGATCCTGCTTCCGTTTTTTCTTGGAGCGGATGAGCTTGATCTCATCCACATGATAAAAGCCGATGGTGGGTGGATCGTTTTCCGCCTTACGCACCGCTGCCTTCACCTGCTGCATCAGCACATTTGTCGTAAGGATCTCCCCTGTGCCGTCAGGTGTAGAAATAATATCGCCCACCCGAGGCAGCTTTCTGTTCAGCTCCTCATAAACCTCTTCTTCATATTTCAGGCAGCACATCAGTCTGCCGCAGATCCCGCTGATCTTTGTCGGATTCAGGGAAAGGTTCTGTTCCTTCGCCATTTTAATGGAAACGGGCTGAAAA
>JAUNCB010000129.1 GCA_030526765.1 Bacillota bacterium | reverse complement strand
AACTACTTCTTCTATGAACTGGCATACCGTATGGGCAATGCGACCACAGGCACCAGCAATGTTTCCATTACCACGCTGAATGAATATATGGCTGCCTTTGGTCTGAACAATTACACCGGCTTGGAGCTGGATGAATACGGCCCTACCATGGCATCTCCTGCCAATAAGGAACGGGCTGTAAAAACCTTCAATCCCGATGCAACCACCAGCCAGACACGCTGGACAGACGGTGACACCATCCGTACCGCCATCGGACAGTCCATCAACAGCTACACACCGGCACAGATCACCAAATACATCTCTACCCTTGCCAACGGCGGCACCCTTTACCGTCTGCACATGGTGGATCAGATCCAGAATCCCGACGGCTCCCTGCACAGTCAGGTGGAGGAAACAGTAGAGAATGTAATCGAATTTCAGGAAGAAAATCTGCAGGCCGTTTATCACGGCATGTATCTGGTAACCAACGGCTCCCGCGGCACCCTGCGGGGTGTCTTTGATGACCTGCCCATTGATGTGGCAGCCAAAACAGGTACCGCAGAGGAGGACAAAAACCGTAACTCTCATACATGGTTTGTCTGCTTTGCACCCTATGATGACCCGCAGATCGCCATAACCGTAATGATTCCCTTCGGTGAAAACAGCGGCACACCCGCCCCTGCCACCGCAAAGGCGATCATCAAAGAATACCTTGGGCTGGAGCATACGCCCACCCATACCCATATGCAGACCATATTGGCTGAGTAAATACAGGAGGGGAAATAAAAATGACCAACCAGAACAACCACGTAATTTTCAAAGGCACAAAGGACGGCATCACCATCATTTTTGATCCGGAAGTACCTTTTCCCATTCTCTGCGGACAGCTGGAGAGAAAAATCATTGAAGCGGGCAAGTTTTTCGATCATGTAAAAACCGCCATGGCATTTAAGGGCCGCAGCTTCACCCCTGCAGAGGAGGAAGAACTGCTGGAGATCATCCGTAAGCATGCCACCATGGATATCACCTTCGTAAAAACAGAAACCAGCGAAATCAAGGAACTGAGTGATCTGCTGGCACAGGAGCTGGAACCCTCCAGTATGACAAAATTCCACAGAGGCTCTCTCAGAAACGGTCAGAAAATCGAATTTGAAGGCAGCGTTGTGGTGGTGGGCGATGTAAACCCCGGCGCAGAAATCAAGGCAGGCGGCAATATCATCGTTCTGGGTCAGCTGAAGGGGATGGCACATGCAGGCTGCAAGGGCATGACAGATGCTTTTGTCACAGCCATCTTTATGGCTCCAGTACAGCTGCGTATCGCAGACATCATCACCCGCTTCCCTGAAGAAAACAAAAGAGGACCCAAGCCGCCCGAATATGCCTTCGTGCAGAACGGACAGATCTTCGTTATGGCTCTTTCCTGATCTGCCTGTCGAAAACTGGGAAAACTTCTTTTCTTTTGCATGAAAAAAGGAGTGCAAAAGCTGTACATTTTTGTTAATATAGAAATATAGATTCAGATAGTATTCTCGAAATTTAAGGACCATTAAGATAAGAAACTTCTGAGATTAGGAGGAACATCAATGAGTGAAGTAATCGTAATCACCAGCGGCAAGGGCGGTGTTGGCAAAACCACCACCAGCGCAAACCTTGGCTGCGGTCTTGCAGTATTAGGCAAAAAAGTAGCACTGGTAGACGCAGATATCGGTCTGCGTAATCTGGACGTTGTTATGGGTCTGGAAAACCGCATCGTTTATGATCTGGTGGATGTTGTGGAAGGCAACTGCCGTCTGAAACAGGCACTGATCAAGGATAAACGCTATGACGGTCTGTTCCTGCTGCCCGCAGCCCAGACAAGAGATAAGGATGCCGTTTCCCCCGAACAGATGCAGAAGCTGTGCGACGATCTGAAGGAGGAAGGCTTCGACTTTATCATTCTGGACTGTCCCGCGGGGATCGAGCAGGGCTTCAAGAATGCCATTGCCGGTGCTGATAAGGCCATCGTTGTAACAACACCCGAAGTTTCTGCTGTGCGTGACGCAGACAGAATCATCGGTCTTCTGGAAGCAAATGAACTGAGAAACCCCACACTGATCCTGAACAGACTGCGTATCGATCTGGTGCAGCGCGGCGAAATGATGAATATTGAGGATGTGGAAGAAATTCTTGCCATCGATATCATCGGCGTTGTTCCCGATGATGAAAGCGTTGTTATCGCTACAAACAAAGGGGAACCTGCAGTAACCAACACCGAATCCAAAGCAGGACAGGCATACAGAAACATCGTGCAGCGTCTGTTGGGTGAGGATGTACCTATCATGACATTCGAACAGGCACCCGAAACCTTTATGGACAAGCTGAAAAAGCTGTTCAAGAAATAAGCCGCATCGAAAGGAAGTGTAACGATGGATTTCTTTAGCTTTTTCCGTAAAAAACAGCAGCCTGCTTCCGGCAGCGTTGCCAAAGACAGACTGAAACTGGTTCTGGTACATGACAGAGTGAACTGCTCCTCTCAGGTGCTGGAAATGCTGAAAACAGATATCATCAAGGTTATTTCCAACTACATGGAGATCGACACGGAAGAACTGGATATTCAGATCACCCAGACCCAGTCCGAGGATAACAGCGGCACAGTGCCCGTACTGTACGCAAATATCCCCATCAAGAGCATGCGTAAGATGAATCAGGACTGATTTCTCTCAAATATGAATACGAAAGACCTTCAAAGCATCTTTTTTGAAGGTCTTTTCGGGTTCTTCGGAGGATTCCTGTTTTCACGGAAATCCTCCCAAGAATCTGAAAAATGAGGTGTCTTTATGAACATCAGAAAATATTTTCAGAATCTGGATTGGTGGCTGATCGGCGCCGTCTGCCTGTTGGTGCTTTTCAGTCTGATGTGCATCGCCAGTGCGACCCATGTGAATCTGGGGGAATCCTCCTCCAATGTGGTCAAGCATGGGGTGTTCTTCCTGATCGGACTGGGGCTGATGATCGTCGCCGCCAATGTAGATTATGAATACTTCTCACAATTTCATATCCCCATCTATATCGGGAATATTCTGCTGCTGATCGCAGTTCTGCTCATCGGTGTAGATAATAAGGGTGCAACCCGCTGGATCGCTGTCGGCCCATTGACCATCCAGCCATCGGAATTTGCAAAGGTGATCCTGATCTTCTGTCTGGCAAAGATCATCACCCTGCGGCAAAAGGAGCTGAACAGCCTGAAAACCCTGCTGCTGCTCTCCGGTATGCTGCTCCTTCCGCTGATACTGATCCAGAAGCAGCCTGCCCTTTCCGCCAGCCTTGTTCTGGTGGCGATCTTCTGTATCGAGCTGTTCATTGCAGGGTTGGACTGGCGGTTCATCCGAACCGTGCTTCTCATTGTCGTGCCTATTGTCGGTCTGATTCTGGTCGATGTTTCTCTGGAAGACCCCCTCTTTACAGATAAGGTTTTCCAGCCCCACCAGTTCAACCGTATCCTGTCCTTCGTTGACCCCAGCAGAGACGCCAATCTCTACTATCAGACGGAAAAATCCATTTCCGCCATCGGCTCCGGTCAGCTGACAGGCAAAGGGCTTTTTAACGGCACACTGAACCAGCTCAGCTATCTGCCGGAACCCCATAATGATTTCATCTTTTCCGTGATCGGGGAAGAATTTGGCTTTCTGGGGTGTATATTTGTCCTCGCCGTATTGCTTTTTATCGTATTTCGGTGTATAGTAGTAGCAACATCGGCCAGGGATTCTTTCAGCCAGTTGGTTGCTGCAGGCATCGCCGGCATGTTTGCATTTCAAACCTTTGTCAATGCAGGTGTATCCACCGGTATATTGCCAAATACAGGTATGTCATTACCTTTCGTCAGCTATGGCGGCAGCTCCATGTGGACAAACATGATCGCCATCGGTCTGATTTTAAATATTCGGAAAAAGGAAACGAAATCACTATTTGAAGGAGGGTCATTATGAATATCGGTTTGATCGCCCATGACAATAAGAAAAAACTGATGGAAAATCTCTGCATCGCTTACCGGCATATTTTATGCAAGCATGATATTTTCGCCACCGGCACAACCGGCCGTCTGGTGGAAGAGGCTACCGGGCTGGCGATCCATAAATACCTTTCTGCCCGTCTTGGCGGCGAGCAGCAGATGGGCGCACAGATCATCAATAATGACATCGACCTGATGATCTTTCTGAGAGATCCCGTTTCTCCCCATTCCTATGAATCTCAGGTAAACTCCATCCTGCACCTGTGCGATATGCACAATATCCCTCTGGCTACCAATCTGGCAACGGCAGAAGTGATGCTGCTTGCTCTTGACAGAGGCGATCTGGACTGGCGAAATGTAATGAAATAAGAAAGGACGTTAATATAAATGGAACTGTATTTTAACCCCACTGCAATGGGTATCATCTTCGGCTATTATGCCATTGTCAATATCGCTCTGTACACCATGATGGTGGTTGACAAAAAAAGAGCACAGAAAAACGCATGGCGTATTCCCGAAAAGAATATGTATATCCTGTCCGTTCTGGGCGGCGGTACCGGCGGTCTGATCGCTATGGTTTTCAAGCGCCACAAAAACAGACATATGGACTTTATTCTGGTATTCACCACCACAGCGATCCTGCACATGGTGGTTGCCTTCCTGCTGATCGGTAAATTTGCATTCCATGTAAACTGATCCTCCGACGCATAAAACCTCGACCCCCTTTTCAGGGTGATCCGCCCCTTGTCAAGTAGACCAGGGAAATAATCAAAAAATAGTACTATTA
>JAUNCB010000128.1 GCA_030526765.1 Bacillota bacterium | reverse complement strand
TTGTGGCACAGGATACCTCCATTTACGGCAGAGACCTCTACGGCGAGCCCAAGCTCCATGAGCTGCTGAAGGAGCTGAATGCCATTGAGGGCATTGAATGGATCCGACTGCTGTATGCATACCCCGAAACCCTGACAGACGAAACCATCGCAGCTATGGCAACGCTGGAAAAGGTTTGCCATTATATTGATATGCCCATCCAGCACGGCAATGATGGTGTGCTGAAGCGCATGGGCAGAAAGAGCAGTCAGGCTCTGATTCGGGAAAAGGTGGCAAAGCTGAGAGCGGCAATGCCCGATATTGCCATTCGTACCACACTGATCGTGGGCTTCCCCGGGGAAACAGAAGAAGAATTTGAAGACCTCAAGGGCTTCGTGCAGGATATGAAATTTGACCGTCTGGGTGTATTCTCCTATTCGCAGGAGGAGGGCACAGCGGCGGCGAGAATGGAAAACCAGATCGAGGACGAGGTGAAGGAAGAAAGAAAGGATATCATCATGGATATCCAGAAGAATATTGCGGCGGCACTGTGCGAGGCGGAAGTGGGCAAGGAGCTGCAGGTGCTGATCGAAGGCAAGCTGCCCGAGGAGCGCATCTTCTGCGGCAGAACCAGACGGGATGCCCCCGATATTGACGGGCTGGTGTTCGTTTCCTCCGAAGAGGAGCTGTACTCCGGTGATTTTGTAACGGTTAGGATTCGCGAAGCAGGCGATTATGATTTGATGGGAGATGTGGTTTATGGATATGAACTTGGCGAATAAGCTGACGATGCTCAGGGTCGTGATGATCCCTGTGTTTCTGGTGGTGCTGTTTCTGGCGCCTGTGCCCATGAACAGATATATTGCGGTGCTGATCTTTATTGTGGCATCTCTGACGGATATGCTGGACGGGAAGATCGCAAGAAAATATAATCTGGTGTCCAACTTCGGTAAATTTATGGATCCTCTGGCGGATAAGCTGCTGGTGATGGCGGCACTGGTTTCCATGGTGGCACTGAAGGATCTGGCGGCATGGGTGGTTATCGTGATTCTGGCGAGAGAATTCACCATTACAGGCTTCCGTACACTGGCCATGGAGGCGAATATCGTGATGGCGGCAAGTTGGTGGGGAAAGGTGAAAACAACGGTGCAGATGGTGATGATCCCTGTGGTGCTGCTGAAGCTGCCCTTTGGGTTTATGCCTGTGGTGGAAACGGCGCTGATCTGGCTGTCTGTGTTCTTCACGATTTTCTCCGGTGCGGATTATATTCTGAAAAATAAACAGGTATTGCTGGGTTAAGGAAGAGAGGGAAAATCGGATCGGGTTTTCCCTTTTGTTATGCGGGGCTTTGCCCCTGCACCCCACGAGGGGATAATCCCCTCGACCCTATTTGCCTTCGGCATGGCAAGATGATTTGACACGCAGAAACGATCGTTTCTGTAAATCGGGTTCCAAGAGAATGGGTGTTTGAGAGCAGCGCCCTCAAGAAAGGAGAATAATATGAAAGCTGAGATTATGGCAGTGGGTACAGAGCTGCTGCTGGGAGATATTCTCAATACAAATGCACAGTTTCTGGCGCAGGAGCTGGCAGGCTTAGGCATTGAAGTATACTATCAGACTGTGGTGGGCGATAACCCCCAGCGGCTGAAGGATACCATCTTCCATGCTTTTTCCAGAGCAGATCTGATCATCACTACAGGCGGCTTAGGCCCCACAGAGGATGATCTGACCAAGGAAACAGCGGCGGAATACTTCGGTGTGGAGCTGGTGCAGGATGACAGGGCACTGGCACGGATACAGGCATTCTTTGACTGCATCGGCAGAAAAATGACGGATAATAACATCAAACAGGCAATGGTGCCCGCCACAAACGGCATCGTGCTGTATAACGATAACGGCTCCGCCCCCGGCATCATCATTGAAAAGGACGGCAAGACCATCGTGATGCTGCCCGGGCCACCCAAGGAAACCATCCCTATGTTTTTGAATCAGGTGAAGCCCTATCTGTCGGAAAAGCAGGAGCATACCTTCGTTTCCCGTATCCTGCGGGTGGCAAATGTGGGGGAAAGTGCCATGGCGGCACAGGTAAAGGATATTATGGACGCCCAGACCAACCCTACCATTGCACCCTATGCCAAGGACGGGGAGGCGATCCTGCGGATCACGGCAAAGGCAAAGGATGAAGCCGAGGCAAATGCCATGATCGACCCTGTGGCGGCGGCACTGAAGGAAAGACTGGGGGATACTGTTTACGCAGAGGGCGAAACAGACCTGCAGACGGTGGTGGCAAAAATGCTTCTGGAACGGAAGCTGACCATTGCTACAGCGGAATCCTGTACAGGGGGGCTGGTGGCATCCAAGCTGGTGGAATACCCCGGTATCTCCGAGGCACTGCTGGAGGGCTGTGTGACCTATTCCAATGCCGCCAAAATGAATAGACTGGGCGTAAAGGAAGAAACACTGGAGGCATACGGTGCAGTCAGTGAGGAAACGGCACGGGAAATGGCGGAAGGCATCGCCAAGAGCAGCGGTGCGGACATCGGCATTGCCACCACAGGCATTGCGGGCCCTGACGGCGGCACATCGGAAAAGCCCGTGGGTCTGGTGTATCTGGGGCTGTGCTATAAAGGAAAAACCATGGTGCAGAAATGCAATTTTGCGGGCAAAAGACAGGCCATTCGGGAACGGGCGGCTTATACGGCTCTGGACTGGCTGAGAAAGGCGATGTTCCATGAAGAATAAGGGGGACTGGCTGCTGCTTCTGGCGGCCTTCATCGGCGGCGGCGGCTTCATCAGCCTGAAATATCTTCTGGACTGGGGCTATGACCCCTTTCAGGTGATCTTCGGGCGGTTTCTGATGGCATCTGTCTGTATGTGCGTGGTTTACCACAGGCGGCTGAAGAAAATAACAAAAAGGGAATGGCGGGCAGGCGGCATCTTAGGGGCACTGCTGGCGGCCATGTTCCTGCTGATGACGGTGGGGCTGCAGTATACCACCCCCTCCGTAAATGCCTTTCTGGTGAATATCCCTGCAGTCATCGTACCCTTTCTTTGCTGGGGTGTTTTTCATCAGAGGCCTACGAAAAATCATTTTCTGGCGGCGGGGCTGACGCTGATCGGGGTCTGCTGTCTGTCTCTGACCAGTGCGTTTCGCATGGACTTCGGTGCGGTGCTGTCCCTGCTGGCGGCGGTGGCATTCTCCCTGCAGATGGCCTTTCTGGGGAACATCACCAAGGGCTGTGATGCGGTGCATATCGCACTGACGGAGAATATCGCCACGCTGGCGGTGATGACAGTCATTGTCTGCTTTACAGGCTGGGATATGCCGCCCATGACCTTGCCCTCTCTGGGGAATTTCTTCTTTCTGGGGGCTTTCTGTACGGCGGCCTATTTTGCCCTCCAGTCGGCAGGGCAGCAGATTACCTCACCGAACAAGGCAGCCATCATCATTACCTCGGAATCCATCTTTGCGGCACTGTTTTCCGCTCTGCTCTACGGGGAGCGGATGAGCCTGCGGGGCTATCTGGGCTGCGGTATCATCTTTGCTGCCATGCTTCTGGCGGAGCAGAAAAAAGAAGGTTGACAAGGCGAACAAAATCGAATACAATGGGAACAAGAGTTCGTTATTTTCCCTGTTTTTGAGAAAGGTGGATATAAAATGGCAGTAAAAGGAGCAAAGGAAGACGCAAGATTTGAAGATAAGCAGAAGGCTTTGGATGCAGCCCTGAGCCAGATCGAAAAGCAGTTCGGCAAGGGCGCAGTCATGAAAATGGGCGATAAAAATGCACAGATGCAGGTGGAAGTGGTGCCCTCCGGCTCTCTGAGTCTGGATCTGGCGCTGGGGGTAGGCGGTGTGCCCAAGGGCAGAATCGTAGAGGTTTACGGTCCCGAATCCTCCGGTAAAACCACGGTTGCTCTGCATATGGTGGCAGAGGTGCAGAAACGGGGCGGCATTGCCGGCTATGTGGATGCGGAGCATGCCATGGACCCTGCCTATGCAAAGGCGCTGGGCGTGGATATTGATAACCTCTATATTTCCCAGCCCGACGACGGCGAGCAGGCACTGGAGATCGCAGAGACCATGGTGCGCAGCGGCGCCATTGATATCGTGATCGTAGACTCTGTAGCGGCACTGGTGCCCAGAGCGGAGATCGAAGGGGAAATGGGGGATTCCCACATGGGCCTGCAGGCAAGGCTGATGAGCCAGGCACTGAGAAAGCTGACAGGTATCACCAATAAGTCCAACTGCACAGTGGTGTTCATCAACCAGCTTCGTGAAAAGATCGGTATCACCTTCGGCAATCCCGAAACCACCACAGGCGGCCGTGCGCTGAAGTTTTACGCTTCCATCCGCATGGAGATCAGAAAATCCGATGCCCTGAAGCAGGGAGCGGAGATCGTGGGGAACCGTGTGAAGGTGAAGATCGCCAAAAACAAGGTGGCACCTCCCTTCAAAACAGCAGAATTCGATATCATCTACGGCAAGGGCATTTCCAGAGAAGGGGATATTCTGGATCTGGCGGCAGAGGTGGATATTGTAAACAAGAGCGGCGCATGGTACGCTTACCAGGAAACCCGCATTGGGCAGGGGCGTGAAAATGCGAAGCAGTTCTTAAGAGAAAATCCTGACGTATGTCAGCAGATCGAAAATCAGGTCAGAGCCCACTATGATCTGCCTGTGACAGAGGGAGAGGAATCCTCCTTCGGCACAGTGGCAGAGGTGGAACTGTAAACGAGAAAGCACAATAAAATAAGGGTATCCAAGGTCTTTTCGGAGCTTTGG
>JAUNCB010000127.1 GCA_030526765.1 Bacillota bacterium | reverse complement strand
CTCTTGTTGGGGTATTCATCCACAATACCGGGTACCACATCGCCGGCACCCAGCAGCTCTACCAGCTGTACTGCACGGTTTACTGCTTCCAGTGCCAGATTGGGATCCAGACCTTTTTCAAATTTGCTGGATGCATCTGTACGCAGACCAACCTTTTTCGCTGTGATACGAACATTGGGGCCGTCAAAGTTTGCAGACTCGAACAGAACTGCCTGAGAGCCTTCCACGATCATGGAGTTTTCGCCGCCCATAACACCTGCGATGGCAACTGCCTTTTCGGGGTCAGCGATCACCAGCATGGAGGGATCCAGATTTCTTACCTGACCATCCAGTGTTGTAATGGTTTCGCCTTCTTTTGCATTTCTTACGATGATATGGCTGTCCGCAATGGTTTCGATGGAAAATGCGTGCATGGGCTGACCCATTTCGATCATAACATAGTTTGTAATGTCTACGATGTTATTGATGGGGCGAACACCTGCCATACGCAGTCTTTTTCTCATCCATCTGGGAGAAGGGCCGATTTTTACATTTTTCACCACTCTTGCAGCGTATCTGGGACACAGCTCAGGATTTTCGATGGTTACTTTTACATAATCCTCTGCTTTGCCTTCTGCTTCTTCCTTCACTGTGATTTCGGGATAGAGGAAGGGAATGTCATAGGTTGCAGCAGCTTCTCTAGCAATACCCAGAACAGAGAAGCAGTCGGGTCTGTTGGATGTGATTTCATATTCCACCACTTCATCCTTCAGATCCATTACCTCTACGATATCCTTGCCCAGTTCAACGGGTTCGGGGAAGATATAGATGCCGTATTCGGGTGCTTCGGGGAAATCGTGAGCATCACAGCCCAGTTCTTCTACGGAGCAAAGCATACCTTCGGACAGAACGCCGCGCAGCTCGCCAGTATGAATTTCCTTACCGCCTGCGATCACGGAGTTATCCAGTGCAACGGGCACATAGTCGCCAACCTTTACATTAGGTGCACCAGTTACGATGGTCAGATCTCTGCCCTGACCTGCATCGATCTTACAGATCACCAGCTTATCTGCGTCGGGGTGTCTTTCGATCTCCTTGATCAGACCTGTTACTACATTTTTGATTTCACCGGCTACTGTTGTATAGCCTTCTACTTTGGAACCGGACAGAGTGATATCTTCGATAAAATCCTTGATATCTGCTGTCACGGGTGCATATTCTTTCATCCAAGACATAGGTACGTCCATGAAAATAACTCTCCTCTCTTTATGAGGGCTCTGCCCTCAAACTCCCGCAAGGGGGTAACCCCCTTGACCCTATACCAAAATGAATTTTGCAAATTCATTTTCAGGGAATCGGTTTATCATTTAATATCAGATAATATTCTTAATTAAAACTGTTTCAGGAACTTCACATCGTTTTCAAACAGCAGACGCAGGTCTGTGATGCCGTATCTCTGCATCGCTACACGCTCCAGACCCATACCGAATGCAAAACCGCTGTATTCTTCGGGATCGATGCCGCTCATTTTCAGAACCTTGGGATGAACCATGCCGCAGCCCAGCAGCTCGATGTAGCCTTCGCCCTTACATACACGGCAGCCTTCCCCGCCGCAGGCAAAGCAGGTTACGTCCATTTCAGCAGAAGGTTCTGTGAAAGGGAAATGGTGAGGACGGAAACGAACCTTTGTATCTTCCCCGAACAGTTCCTTTGCAAATACTGCCAGCGCACCCTTCAGGTCACCCATGGTTACGTTTTTATCGATCACCATACCTTCCAGCTGGTGGAATACAGGAGAATGGGTTGCGTCAACCTCATCGGAACGATAAACCGCACCGGGACAAACCATACGGATGGGCAGCTTGCCCTTTTCCATGGTACGAACCTGTACGGGAGATGTCTGTGTTCTCAGCAGGATATCGCCGTTGATATAGAAGGTATCCTGTTCATCCTTTGCGGGATGGTTTGCGGGGATATTCAGTGCTTCAAAGTTGTAGTAGTCTTTTTCAATTTCGGGACCGTCAGCCACTTCATAGCCCATACCCATGAAGATATTGCAGATCTCATCGATTACGATGCTCATGGGATGCTTATGACCTTCGGGTCTTGCCTTACCGGGCATGGTAACGTCAATTTTTTCTGTTTCCAGACGCAGTGCCATTTCCGCTGCTTCCAGACGCTTCTTGCTTTCATCCAGCATTTTTTCGATTTCCTGTCTGACATCATTTGCCAGCTGACCGATCACAGGTCTTTCCTCTGCTGTCAGCTTACCCATTTCCTTCAGGATCGCTGTCAGTTCCCCTTTTTTACCGAGGAATTTTACCTTCAGATCATCAATGTCTTTGATTTCACTGGCTTCCTGAAAAGCTGCCAGTGCCTTTTCCTGGATCAGTTTTAACTTATCCTTCATTATTCTTACTCCCTTCATATTTGAATATGTTTTTGTTTCATGATTTACAGCAGAGCGCATTCGGCTGTGAAAAGAAACTGTATTCTGTTCTGCAGGCATCCTACAAAACTGCTTCTTTCTGTTCCGCCTCTGCGCATAAAATAACAAAAGCCTCCGTCCACACAAAGGGACGAAGGCTCGCGGTACCACCCAAATTTCCTGCTGTCACAGGCACTCTGATGCGTAACGTGCATGAAACGGACCTCCCTACTATCTGTTCAGGAAGCCGACTCCGATGGGAACTTCCGCAGTTTCTCTCACCAAGAGCCCTTTCAGCCGGGAGGCTCTCTCTCTGAGGCAGTTTCACTGCGTACTTTTCATCTTCACAGTCGTTCTCAAAAATTCAACGTATTTATTTTATCACAGACGCTTTGAAAGTCAAGGGATAATCCGCAATTCTTACGGATTTATTCTCCCTTCAGGCGGCGCAGATGCTCCTTGATGCGGCGTTCCACTCCATTATCCGTTGGCGCATAATACACCGTTCCCGCCAATTCATCGGGCAGATACTGCTGTTTTACATAGTGATTGGGATAATCATGGGCATAGAGATAGCCGATGCCGTGTCCCAGCTCTCCTGCACCACTGTAATGGGCATCCTTCAGATGGGGCGGAACTGTTTTGATGCGAATATTTCTCACATCGCTCAGGGCTTTATCGATCCCCAGATAGGCCGCATTGCTTTTTGGTGCGCATGCCACATAGGAAACCGCCTGTGCCAGAGGGATCCGACCCTCGGGCATACCGATAAAATTGACCGCCTCCATGGCTGCCACTGCCACCTGCAGAGCATGGGGATCTGCATTGCCCACATCCTCCGAGGCACAAATGACAACTCTGCGGGCAATAAATTTCGGATCTTCCCCCGCATAGATCATTTTTGCCAGATAATACAGGGCTGCATCGGGATCAGAGCCCCGCATACTTTTGATAAAGGCAGAAATGGTATCATAATGATTGTCCCCGTCCTTATCATAGTTCAGTGCCCGCTTCTGGATGCATTCCTCTGCCACCGCAAGGGTAATATGTATCCTGCCCTCCACAGGATCTGTTGTCAGCACTGCCAGTTCCAGTGCATTGAGGGCGGTACGGGCATCGCCGTTGGCTGTATTGGCAAGAAAATCCATGGCATCTGCATCCATTTCCGCATGATAGACACCCATGCCCTTTTCTTCATCTGTCAGTGCCCGCTGCAGCAGCTTTTTGATATCCTTATCCTCCAGCTGATGCAGTTCAAAGACGATGGAGCGGGATACCAGCGCCTTATTTACCTCAAAATAAGGATTTTCCGTTGTAGCACCGATCAGCACCAGTGTACCGTCCTCCACATGGGGCAATAAAGCATCCTGCTGGCTTTTATTGAACCGATGGATCTCGTCGATAAACAGGATGGTCTTTGTGCCGTACATGCCAAGCTCCGCTCTGGCATCCTCCACCGTTTCCTTGATATCTTTGATTCCTGCCGTTGTGGCATTGATCTGCCGAAATCTGCTTTTGGTCGTATTGGCGATGATTTTCGCCAGTGTCGTTTTTCCCGTTCCCGGAGGGCCATAAAACACCACAGAGCTGAGCCTGTCGCTTTTGATGGCACGATAAAGCAGCTTTCCCTTTCCCACGATATGCTCCTGTCCCACAAATTCCTCCAGGGTAGCAGGCCGCATCCTTGCCGCCAGAGGGGCATCCTTGCCGCCCTGCAGGCTGCGGTTATATTCAAATAAGTCCATTTTTTCACCGACTTTCTCTTCCTTTTCTCTGGGTTTCATTTTATAGCAAATCCTCCATAATTTCAACGATAGATCTACAGAGAAAAAGAAACCGCTCCTACTTCTCCTTCGGATCGGATAAAAGGGCTGCCAGAAAAGCAAAAAATACCGCCGCCGTGATCCCTGCCGCTGCCGCCTTCAGCCCCCCTGTAAAGATCCCCAGAAAGCCTGCCTGATCTACCTCCTGCATGACCCCCTCCGCCAGACGATAGCCAAAGCCCGTCAGAGGAACGGTTGCTCCCGCTCCCGCAAAGTTCTCCAGCTTTTCATAAATCCCCAGTCCACCCAACACACAGCCCAGACAGACAAACAGCACCAGAATGCGGGCAGACATCAGCTTTGTTTTATCAATCAGAACCTGCCCCACAACACAGATCCCGCCTCCCACCACAAACGCCTGAAACAGCTCCTGCCACTCCATCATGCTTTCCTCCTTTTGCAGCCTTCGATCACCAGCCCGTGGGCAATGCCCAAAATAGGCTGCCCCTGCTGAGCTGAGGTCGGGCTCATCAGTGCCCCTGTGGGGATAAACAGCATCCTTTCGATCTCTCCGCAGAATAATTTCGGATAAAAGTATCCGCAGAAGGTCACTGC